>JBKKAI010000155.1:0-4429 GCA_046714815.1 Terriglobia bacterium
CGGGAGCGCGGGCATCTTGCCCGCTCGGGATGACAAAGCCGTAGCGGAGCCTGCGCCCGGCGCGCTTGCGCCGGAGCTTCTACAGGCCCTGGCTGCTGAACGCAACCGGCAGACCGAGGAGATTGCCCGCCTGCGCGACCAGTTGCTGCGCAAACAGGCCGAGTTCGACAATTTCCGCAAGCGCAATGAGCGCGAGCGCCGTGACCTTCATCAATATGCTTCGATGGAAGCGGTGCGCGAGATGCTGCCGGTGATGGACGGCCTGGAACGCGCCCTGGCCACCGATCCGGGCGACGCCGGCGGTGAGTTTCACGCCGGCATCGAGTTGATCGCCCGCCAACTCTCGGACATATTGACGCGCTTCGGCCTGGAGCCGATCCCATCCAAAGGCGAGAAGTTCGACCCGCACCTGCACCAGGCCGTCGAAAGAGTGGAGACCGACGAATACGAGGACCAGACCATCCTGGAAGAATGGCAGCGCGGCTACACCTTCAAGAAAAAGCTGCTGCGGCCGGCCATGGTCAAGGTAGCCGTACGGACTGAACCTCAGTGAGCAACCGGCGTGATTACTACGACGTGCTCGGGGTGTCTCGCGGCGCCGGCGAGCAGGAGATCAAGAGCGCCTACCGCAAGAAGGCGCTGGAATACCACCCCGACCGGAATAACGGGCACGAGGCGGAAGAGAAGTTCAAGGAAGTGGCCGAGGCCTATGCCGTCCTAAGCGACTCGCAGAAGCGATCGAACTACGACCGCTTCGGGCACTCGGGCGTGAATGTCGGCGCGGGAAACTTCGACCCCTTCTCCATCTTCGACACGATCTTTGGCGGCGGCGGCGGCGGCGACGCCTTCGATCTCGGCGAATTGTTCGGAATGGGAGGCGGCCGCGGCCGCCGCACCCGCTCCAACCGCGGAAGCGATCTGCGCTACGATCTCGAGATCACCTTCGAGGAGGCGGCCTTCGGCCTCGAAACGCACGTCAAGGTCCCGCGCCTGGAAAGCTGCGCGGCGTGCGGCGGCTTGGGGGCCAGGAAGGGCACCGCGCCGGTCACCTGCCACACCTGCGGCGGACGCGGCCAGGTCCGCTACACCCAGGGGTTTTTCTCCATCAGCCGGCCGTGCTCGGCCTGTCACGGCGCGGGCCGCTACATCAAGCAGCCCTGCCCGGACTGCCGCGGCGACGGCCGCGTGCGCACCGAAAAAACGCTGAAGCTGCGCATCCCTGCCGGCGTGGACACCGGCATCCGGCTGCGGGTTTCCGGCGAAGGGGAAGCGGGCGCGCAGAGCGGGCCGCCCGGCGACCTCTACGTGGTGCTCTCGGTTCGCGAGCACCCGTTCTTCGAGCGCCACGACCAGGACCTTTCCTGCACCATCCCGATTTCCTTCTGGCAGGCCGCGCTCGGCGCCGAGATCAGCGTGCCCACGCTGAACGGCGAGGAGACGCTGAAGGTCCCCGAGGGCACGCAGACCGACACCGTTTTCCGCATTCGCGGCCGCGGCGTTCCGGAGTTGAACGGCGGCGGCAGCGGCGACCTGCACGTGCGCGTGAAGGTGCAGACTCCCACGCGCCTCACGCGCGAGCAGCGCAGGCTGCTGCAGCAGCTCGCCGAGATTTCGCCCGCCGACAACCAGCCCGCCGAGAAGAGCGTCTTCGAGAAAGTCAAAGATTACTTCGGCGGATAGCCCGTGGCACAGGCATTCCTGCCTGTGCGGTCCTTCCGGGCGCGCCGGCAGGAATGCCTGCGCGCGCTCCGGGTTGTCAATACCGCGCCAGCTCCAGGATGGCCTTTTCGACGTCAGCCGCCTGCGGCAGAATTTCGTTTTCGAGCTGCGGCTGGTAGGCGACGAAAGTGTCCAGCGCGGCGACACGGCGCACCGGCGCATCCAGCCGGTCGAACAGCTCGTCGGCGATGCGGGCGGCGATCTCGGCGCCGTAGCCCCAGGAGCGGGAATCCTCGTGGACCACCAGCGCGCGGCTGGTCTTCGTGACCGACCGGGCGATGCACTCCCAGTCGTAAGGATTGAGCGAGCGCAGGTCAATCACCTCGGCCTGGACACCGGCATCGCGCTCGGCGCGCGCGGCGGCCTGCAGCGAGCGCTGCACCAGCGCGCCGTAGGTGATGATGGTGAGGCCGCTGCCTTCGCGCACCACCCGCGCCCGGCCGAACGGCACCATGTATTCCGGACCGGGATCGGCGGCGCGGTTGTAGGTGGCGCGATAGAGGTGCTTGTGCTCGAGGAACAGCACCGGATCGTCGCAGCGGATGGCGGTGCGCAGCAGGCCCACCGCGTCCAGCGCGTTCGACGGCATCACCACGCGCAGCCCCGGCGTGTGAGTGAAGATGGCGGCGCCGGACTGGCTGTGGTAAACGGCGCCGCCCGACAGGTAGCCGCCGATCGGCGTGCGCACCACCAGCGGGCAGGAAAAGGCGTTGTTCGATCGCCAGCGCAGCAGCGCCAGCTCGTTGCGAAGCTGCATCATCGCCGGCCAGATATAATCGAAGAACTGGATCTCCACCACCGGCTTCAGGCCGCGGGTGGCCATCCCGATGGCGCGGCCGATGATGCCCGCTTCCGCCAGCGTCGTGTTGAACACGCGCCGGCCGCCGAAGCGCGTCTGCAGGCCGAAAGTCACCTTGAAGACGCCGCCCTTCCCCTTGACGCTGCCGAGGTGCTGCTCGCGGCTGCAATCGGCCACGTCTTCGCCGAAGACCACCACGCGCGGGTCGCGCTTCATCTCGTCGAGCAGGCACTCGTTGAGCGACTCCACCAGCGTCTTCGGATCGCCGGTGGGACGCGCCGGGGTGGCAAACTGCGCGGAGACGGGGTCCACGTCCGGCGAGTAAACATAGAGCATCGCCGATCCGGAGGGCGGCGGCGAAGCGGCCAGCGCGCGGTCGGTGGCTTCCAGTAGCTCGCGCTCGACGTCTTTCTCCACCGCGGTGATGCCCTTCTCGTCCAGGATGCCCTGCGTCGCCAGGTATTCGGCGAAGCGCGGGATCGGGTCGCGGGCGGTTTCCTGCTGCCGCTCGGCCTCGCACTTGTAAAGTTTCTCGTCGTCGGACAGCGAATGCGAGTACGGCCGCGTGACGTGGCCGTGGACCAGCGCCGGGCCGCTGCCCTGGCGGCACCAGGCGGCCGCCTCACGCAGCGCCGCATAGCTGGCCAGCGGATCGGTGCCGTCCACTTCGGCGACGTGCAGATCGGGAAATTGGCCCACCAGGCGCGAGATGCTGCCGCCCGCGGTCTGCACCTCCACCGGCACGGAAATCGCGTAGCCGTTGTCTTCCACCAGAAAGAGAACCGGAAGGCGCCCGAGGCAGGCGCTGTTCAGCGCCTCGAAAAATTCGCCCTCGCTGGTGGCGCCCTCGCCGCCGGACACGTAAACGATTTCGTCGTTTTCCCATCGCGCCGCGGGCGCGGCGGCGGTCACAGCCCGCGGAAACTCCCGGTAGTAGCGGCCCGCCTCGGCGCAGCCGGCCGCCTGCAGCCACTGCGTGCCGGTGGGGCTGGACTGCGAGACGATGTTCAGCCGCCGGCTGCCCCAATGCGAGGGCATCTGGCGTCCGCCGGAGGCCGGGTCATCCGCGGCGCCGACGGCCTGCAGCAGCATCTCCAGCGGCGTTACGCCCAGCGCCAGGCAAAGCGCGCGATCGCGGTAGTAGGGATAAAACCAGTCGGAGGCCGGCTTGAGCGCCAGGGCGGCGGCCACCAGCAGCGCTTCGTGCCCGGCGCCGCTGATCTGGAAAAAAATCTTGTTCTGGCGCTTCAGCAGGATCTCGCGGTCGTCGAGCCGCCGCGACAGGTACATCGTTCGATAGATGCGAATGAGAATGTCGCGGGACAGCCCGGCATGGCGGCCCGGCGGATGGCCCGCCGGGCGCTGCAGCTTGCTGGGTGCGGCCATCAGAAATACTGTAGCACGTGGAACAGGCATTCTTGCCCGTTGCCCCCGGGGCGTGGAACAGGCATTCCGGGACAAACCGGCAGCAAATCGAAGAAGTGAAGGCACAGGCAGGAATGCCTGATCCTACGACAATTCGAGGTCGCGGCGGATCTCCGCCTCGCTGGGAAGCGGCGCGCGGCCCAGGCGGCGCGGGCGTGCCCAGGCGCGCTCGTTCATTGCTTTGCGGAAGGATTCGCGGGCTTCGGCGGCGCGTCCCTGCGCTCGCAAAGCCCTGCCCAGGCCGTGCCAGGCCACCGTCGAGTGCGGCTCGCTGACGAGCACCTGGCGGAACGCGCGTTCGGCGTCGGCGGGACGGCTGTCCGCCAGGTACAGCAGGCCGAGGTGGAGGTGCGCGTCGGCCAAGTCGGTGACTGCGAGGGCGCGGCGAAAATGGCGCTCCGCTTCGCTGTGGCGGCCCTGCTGGAGGTGCAGCGCCCCGGCCGCGGTCCAGGCCTCGGCGTAGCCGGGTTTTATTTCGAGCGCGCG
>JBKKAI010000156.1:0-3364 GCA_046714815.1 Terriglobia bacterium
CCCGGCTGCACCGGCGCGATCACGTAATTCTGAGGCGCCGTCAGGCCGCTGCTGGTGGTGACAACGATGGGCACGGTGGAGCCGGCCGCCAGCTCGAATGGCACCTGCGCATTGATCTGGCCCGTGCTGACGAAGTACAGCGGCGCGGCCTGCGAGCCGATGCGCACGCTGACGCCGCCCAGGCTGCGCGGCAGCGGGAGCCCGGAAGCGCCCGCGTTGGCGGCGGCAAACTGCGACCCGAACAGCGACACGATGCCGCCGGGCGACAGCGGCCGCCGCGGCGTAAACCCGGCGCCTTCCACTACGCCGTTTTCCACCAGCACCGGCAGCCTCGCGCCGCCGGCCGCCGCCGCCGCGGAGACGGTATAGGTGCGGCGCGCACCCGCCGGGAACGTCGGGTGCGAGGCGCTCACCGTTATCGGAAGCGATGCCACCGCGCTCGACGGCGTGAACGTGCCCGTGTAGAGGCCGTTGCCGAGCGACTGCATGTTGATGCCGGAATCCCCGGCCGTGGTCACCACCGTGGCGTTTCCGATCGAATTCCCGCAACTGTCCACCACCAGCGCCAGGATCACGCGCGGGAACGAAACAGCCAGCGCCGAGCCGGTGGCGAGCGTGGTGGAAATCAGGTCCAGGCTTTGCGGTGTGCACACGGAGGCTTGGAGCTTACCGTTGCTGCTGTCGCCGGAACGCGCGCCCGCGGACAATGTCACGGCGGCATCCGGCGGCGCCAGCACGAGCAGGACTTCGATTTCCTGCGGCACCGTTGTGGTTGGGCTGGTGAGCACGATCCGCGCGCGATGGAGGCCCACCGGCACGCCAAACAGGTTCACCGAGACGCGCACTTCCCCCGGTCCCGACGCTGTCGAGCCGCTTGCCGGCGTCACACTCATCCAGTTTCCGCCCGACACCACCGTGGGCTGAAGGCTGAAGGCCAGTGTTCCGCCGCCGGAATTGCTGATATGGAAGGCCTGGCTGGGCGGGGTCGCGCCGCCGGAAATGGCCACGAACGCCAGAGCCGTCGGACTGATGGCGGCGACCGGCGGTGCGGTTGCCGGCACGACGTGAAACGTCACCGAGACGTACTGTGTCTCGACGCCGGCCGCCGACACGGTAAGCAGTGCCTGGTTAACGCTCGATCCGAAGCCCGCCGGATTGGCGGTGAGCGTCACGGTGGAAGGCGTGGCGCCGGCCACCGAGCCGGAACTGGCCGACGCCGTCAGCCAGGACGGCAGGCCCGCCAGCGTCCAGGAGAGGCTGCCGGAGCCGGCGTTGAAGATGCGCAGAGTCTGCTGCGGCGGCTGTACGGCGGTATTCGCGATCGCCGAGAAGAGCATTGACGAATGGCTCAGTTGCAGCCGCGGCCCGCCGCCGCCCACCGCCACTGTCACCGGAACCGCGACGCTGCGGCGCGCACTTGTGTCGGTGAACGTGACAATCGCCTGGTACACGCCCGTGGCGGCGATGGCCGCGTAGTTAATCGTTCCGCGCACGATGGTGGGCTGGTCGGACCGCGCCGTGCCCGAGGCCGGCGAAAGCGACAGCCAGTTCTGGCCATTCAGGAACGACAGGGCCGCCGTCCAGTTCACCGTCTGCGCGGCCAGCGCGGCGCGAACCTCGAAGCTGATCGTGGAGGGCGCGGCCGGGCCGGTCGCGATGTTGTGCGACCCGGGCGATACAGTGAAGGTCACCGTGGCCGGCGGCGGTTCCACCGACCCGTTGCGAACGCGGAAAATGTAACGCCCGCGCACGTCGCTGTTCAGGCGCGTGTTCGAGAGGCCGCTGGCGGTATTGGAATCGAGGAAGGAGAGGGTCACCGCCGAGCCGGGAAGCTCGAAAAACGTGCCCGCGGCGCCGGTGCCGTTGGAATAGCCGACGCGCGCCGGGACTCCGCCGAAGCCATTGACGCCGCCGCTGGCGTCTCCCGTTTCCCAGGTGATGGTGTTGTAATTGAACTCGAAATCGAAGTCTCCGGAGCGGATATCGGTGCGGTCAATCACCACCACTTGAAAGCTGTTGAGCTTGTCAACGTGCGCGGAATAGTAGCCGGTGTTGATGAAATTGGCACCGAAGGCCCGCCTGCCGTCTACCGTATCCGCCCCGTAAGTGACCAGGCCGGACCCCTGGCCGCGCGTATCCACGTCGGCGAAAAACGGCGCGATAATGATCCGTTGGGTGTTGGTCAGGGGGAAGGGGGTATACTCCGGGAGTGCCGCATCAAAGGTGACGTTGCCGTTGTTGTTGACGAACAGGTTGGTGAAGGTGCGTCCGAAAAAGCTGACGGTAAACCCGATTGGCGTCGTGGGTCCGGAACCGTCATCGTTGGCGGGAATCGAGGAGGTTCGAAAGCCGGCGTTGCCGCGAACGGCGTCGGCGACTTCGGCGCGGCCGGCGATGGCGTGCGTTCCCAACAGCGCCGCCCCGAACAGCGGCGCATAGTCCAACGCGGGCTCAATGACCAGCGGCTCGCCGGCGTTGTAATCGCCGAGAGTGAAACCGATGCGGGTCTGCCCGCTCTCAACCGTGTAGCTCGCGGCGACTTTCCGCCGGCCCGCGCCGCCGGCGCGCTGCCAGGCGCTCGGCCGGTAAAGCGTCAGCTCGCCCGCGCGCGTTGCCAGCAGCAGGTTGCCCTGCGAGTCCGCCTGGATGCGCTGGGATCCCTGCAGCACAAGCCGGATGGACCCCGGATCGGCGCCCGGCGCCAGCTCCAGGCTCAACGCCAGCCGCCGGTTCCGGCCGGAAAACAGCAGGTCTACTCCCGGATACGCCCCGCGAAACCGAACCTGCCGGAAAGAGCCATCGCCGGACGCGACCGGTTCGGCGCCCTCCACTTGCGCTAAAGGACTGGCCCCGTCCAGCCCGATTCGCAACATGCCTCGTGGCGATGCCACCACTGCCTCGCTCGCGGTAAAGATGACTTCCTGGTCGAGAGAAAAAAGTTTCAACCGCGAATCCAGAGCTAAGCCAGGGCCGCCCGGATTGGCCCGGAAAACCAGGTCGTCTCCGGGCGCGGGGACCGCGCACATCAGCGCGCAAAGTAAAATGACGGGAGCAACCGGGAAGCGGACAAGCGGGCCGCTGACCATAAGGCCTCCTGGGCTGGGGGAGAAGCGAGTCTAGCATGAGAGTGCCGGGTTATCGCTAGCTTTCGCCGTTGCCACTATGCCGGCGCTATTTTGAGGTTGGCAAAGTCACCGCCGGAGTTGTTGCCGACCCACAGACCAATCAACCCATTCCCGCGGCCGCTCAACTGGTTGACCACCAAGCTGGGATCTTTGGAGTCATTGACGAAGACGCTCACCTTTGGACCTCTCACTTATACACATCTCCGAGCCCACGAGACACTGAGCGATGACAAATAGCG
>JBKKAI010000157.1:0-4666 GCA_046714815.1 Terriglobia bacterium
CACCGGCGATCTTCCCTTCCCGGTCGCCCCGCAAAAGTGGCATTTCCGCCAATCCGTCGAATACTCGATGACGGCGAATCGGGCGGTGCTCGACGTTGCTTCGAAATATCGTGAAGATCTGCTCTACAACATCTATCGGATGGGCCGGAACTCGATCGAGCGCGGCAGCCGGGATACGTGGACGATTACACCCAAGCGCATTGAAGCGCTCAAAGAAGCGGCGCTCAAAGAAGCGGCGGCGAAGGAACGAGGTTCCGACACGAGCAGGGGAACAGGCCCGCGGGCCGCCACCGCCGGCGCGGCAACCGCCGCATCAGCGGAGCCGGCTTCTGACGCGCCGGCGCCATTCGACGCGCGCGCCGCGGCGGTCCCCTCAAAATTCTACGCTTCGACGCTGCAGGCTCCCACCTCGCGGGATCCGCGCGGTTACATCCTGCCCGCCGATCAGCCCGACTTCCTGACGGCCACGAAATTCATCAACGCTCTGCTGAAAAACGGGATCACGGTCCATCGCGCAACGGCGGACTTCGAAGTCGCCGGCAAACACTACCCGGCCGGCTCCTGGGTGGTGAAGGCCGCGCAGGCTTTTCGGCCACATGTTCTCGACATGTTCGAGCCCCAGGACCATCCCAACGATTTTCAGTATCCGGGCGGGCCGCCGATCCGGCCTTACGACGTCACCGGCTACACCCTGGCCCTTCAGATGGGCCTGCGGTTCGACCGGATCCTCGACTCGTTCGACGGGCCGTTCGAAAGGGTGAGCGGGCTGCAAAAACCGGCGGCCGGCAAGGTGCTGGGGCCCGAGCGGCCGGCCGGCTATCTGATCAGCCATGAAGTGAACGACGCTTTCATCCTCGTCAACCGCCTGCTCAAGAACGGCGACGAGGTCTACTGGCTGAAGGAACCCATCGCCATCGCGGGACGGAAGATGGGCCCCGGCACGATGTTTGTGCCCGCTCGCGCCGGGACGCGGCCACCAATCGAAAAAGCCGCATTCGAGTTGGGACTGAACGTTCAGGGAGTGGACAGCCGTCCCACCGGCGAGGCCATCAAGCTGCAACCGGTTCGCATCGGCTTGTGGGACCAGTACGGCGGCTCGATGCCTTCGGGATGGCTGCGCTGGATCTTCGAGCAGTTCGAGTTCCCATTCGAGGTCGTGTACCCGCCGGCGCTCGACGGCGGCAACCTAATGAACGCCACGGCGGCGAACCGATTCGATGTGCTGGTGCTTCCCGACGGCGCTTTGCCGCGAGCCGATGCCGGCGCGGGCCGCGGCCGGGGGTCCGCTCCGCCGAGACCGGAAGACATTCCCGAAGAGTATCGAGGCCGCCTGGGCCGTATTACCGTGGAGAAAACCGTGCCACGACTCCGCGAATTCATCGAATCGGGCGGCACGATCGTGACCATGGGCAGTTCCACGCGGTTGGCCGAGCTCATGGGCCTGCCGGTCAGGAACGGCCTGGTGGAAATATCGCCGGAGGGGCGAGAGAGGCCGCTCGCGCGCGAAAAGTTCTATGTGCCGGGCTCGGTGCTGCAGGTCAGTCTTGACAACACCAGCCCCGTGGCCTACGGCATGCCAACCAGCGCCGCCGTGTTCTTTGACAACAGTCCGGTGTTCCGCCTGGCGCCTGACGCGCTTTCGAAGGGCATCCGCGCGGTGGCCTGGTTTCCCGACGCCTCGCCGCTTCGCAGTGGCTGGGCGTGGGGACAGGGTTATCTGGAGGGCGCGGTCGCCGCCGCAGAAGCAAGAATGGGCGAGGGCCATCTGTTCCTGCTCGGAGTGGAAGCAGCGTTCCGCGGGCAGCCGCACGGCACCTACAAGTTATTGTTCAACTCGATCTATGCGGGCCCGGCCAAAACGGCGACGCTGTCGCCGCAGACGTCGGAACTTACCGAGCCGCGACCGTAACCCTCACGGTCGCGGCTCAGTCTGGCGTATTCCCTACGCTCAGCGTTCGACGCTAGCGCGGTCCAGGCGGTGGACGGCTACCGGATGGCGAGCTTTGTGGTGTTGCTTTCGACGCTGCCGATCAAGAGCTTGAGCGGCATTTCCGAGCCGGGCACGGCGTCGGCGGGCACGCGGAAGTTCACCTGGTAGAGGCCGGCGAAGCCGGGCGCCAGTCCGGCGAAGCTCACCTCGGCGCGCGAATTGCCCACCATCACGACGGGCATGGTGACGGTGCTCGAAAGCGAGGCGGGCGCCGCGCCCGACTGCGCCGCCGGCGTCACCGGCCCCAGGCCGGTGGCGTAGAGCGACAGCCATTCGCCGCGCGCCGCCGGGTTGGCCGCGCCGGCCGCTGCGCCGCCCTCGGCATGGAGAGCCGCCGCCGGCCCCGTTCCATCCGAAGTGAAGGTGAAGATGCCGGGACTGGCCGGCCCGAGCGTCAGGCGCAGCGTCGCCGTGCGCCCGTCGTCGCCGCGGGTGATGACCACGTCGGCGGCCGGCGTTGTGACCTCGAACGGCACCTGGAAATTGATCTGCGCCGGCGATACGTAAAACAGCGGCGCTTCCACGCCGCCCACCGTCACCCGCGTGCCGCCGGCGAGACGCCGCGGAAGCGGCAGCGTGGAAGCCGCTTCCCACGCCGAGCTGAACCCCGACCCGAACAGCGAAACAATCGCGCCCGGCGCCGCGCCGCCGCCGCGGAAACTGGCGGCGTTCACCAGCCCGCCGCTCGGGGCCTGCGGCGCGGCCTCATGCTGCGCATCCAGCGTCACGACGAAGAAAACCAGCGCCATCTCGTCGGTGGTCCGCTCGCCCCAGCGGACATCTACCGGGGGCGAGTTCGGGTTGCGCGGGTTGGCGGCGGAGTTGTCGTAAAACGCTGAGAAGTCCAGGCGCGTGCCGCCGGGCAGCGGAACCGGGCGGACATAGTCGTAGACCCCCTGCCAGTCGAAGTCCCAGTCATCAATCCGGATCAGCGGGAGCACCCGGCTTTCAGGAGGCCCGCCGGGTAAAGTCGCCTGGACCCGGATCTCGCGCCCCAGCAGGTGCATGTGCGGCGCGATGGACACCAGGTGGGCGTTCGCGGCGGAAAAGGGCGGCGAGGTGAAGGTGGCCCGCACTTCGTGGCGCGAGGCCCCCGCGGGGATCACGAACGTCCTGTTCAAGAGTGGAAGAACGTTGAGGAATTTGTCCACGGGTGTCCGGGAGAAGTACACCCCTACCTGCGTCTGGTCCTCCGCCGCGCCCTCGCGGGTGTGGTAATGGACCTGCATCGCGACGCGGGAGCCTGCGCGGAGCTGCATGCCCAGTCCGGGCGCGAAGAAAGCGGGGCGAATGCCCGGCGCCCAGCCGCCGAAAAAGCCGGGGTCCGGCTCGAAACCCGGCTCGCCGAAACAAGTGTAGCCCTGGCCCGGCTCGCGCTGATCGAGTGGGAGCGAGTACCCGTAGGGGTCGCTGAACAGCAGCACGTGGTGGACGATGGCGCGGTTCCCGGCGCGCACCTCGATTCCGCTGATGGTGCGGTCCTGTGTCAGGTCTGTCGGCAGGCTGAAGCAGCGATACAGGTCGCCGCCCTGCGGCACCGAAAACGGTTCCATCCGCAGTACCAGGTCGGGCTCGCCCAGGGTCCAGCCGTCAGCGGAGAAGGTGAGTGGCGGCGGCAGATCGCGCGGGTCGCCCTCGGGAGTGCCGGCGTCCACCCAGCGCGCGATGGTGTCAATCTGCGCGGGCGAAAGAATGCGCGTCCCGACAAATTCGCCGACCCCCGGAACGGGCTTCCACGGCGGCATCTTGCGCCCGGATACTTCCTGCTTGATGCGCGCGCTCCAGGGCAGCGCGCTGCGGTAGTCCATCAGCGAGAACGGCCCGATATCGCCCGGGCGATGGCACGTCTGGCAGTTCTGCTGGAAGATGCGGACCACTTCCCGGTTGAACGTCGGCGTCTGGGCGCGCCCGGTGACAGCCAGGCCCAGCACCGCGGCGATGAAAAGTATCCGTTTCATAGACAGGTTCATCCATCCTACCACGCACGTGTCACCGTGGTTGTCGCGCACAACGAAAAATCGCGCGGCTTTACGCGCGCAGCCTCGGCACCGGGGTTCGCATAGCTGGCAGCCCACCGTTCTGATTAACGAGCTCTATCTCCAGAGGGACCATCGCGGCCGCGCCGGGAACGGTATCTGGCAGTCTAGCTAGCCCAGTTTAGCCCCAATGCCGTTCACTTAAACGGTCGGCGCTTCTCGGAGCCTGGGAGCGCGGGCATCTTGCCCGCCTCGGTTCATTCGTTTGAAGCATTTGCGGGCGAGACGCCCGCGCTCCCAGGATCGCGCACTTTACGCATCTGTAACACCTTTCGCTTAAGTGAACGGCATTGGCCCTAACTCGCCGAAAACGTGTTATAGTGGTTCTCGGTCGTAGCTGCTAACCTCCGCATTTCCCGTTTAGCCACTGACCAACTGATTATCGTGAAAAACTTTTCTGAACTGCCTCTTTGCGAGGTTCTGCAAAAAAACCTCGCCCACAACAACTTTGTCACACCCACTCCGGTGCAGGCGCAGGCCATCCCTCCGGCCCTTGCGGGCAGGGACGTGCTCGCGACGGCGCAGACGGGGACCGGGAAAACGCTCGCCTTCCTGCTGCCCATTCTGGAGCGCCTGCAGCCAGCCGGCGGGTCACCCGCCGGCCCGCTGCAGAACCGGAGCCTTACCGGCGTGCAGGCCG
>JBKKAI010000158.1:0-6188 GCA_046714815.1 Terriglobia bacterium
GTCATGTTCTGGCGGTGCCCGGTCAGGCGCTTGTACTGCTTCTTGCGCTTGAACTTGAACACCAGCACCTTTTTCGCGCGATGCGCCCCTACAATGGTGCCGGTGACCCGCGCCGCCGCGTCCTTGCCGCCCCTAATGCCGTGCTTCTCACCGCCGCCGGCCACCGCCAGCGCGTCAAACTCGACCCCCGCCCCCTGGTCGCCTTTCAGCTTCTCCACGTGAATCACGTCACCCGGCGCAACCTTGTACTGTTTGCCGCCGGTCTTGATGATGGCGTACATACCTCTCCCCTCTCCTCGTCCGGGAATCCCTGATTATATCGAAAATCGCGCTGGTTTGCTACCTCACTGACCCGCTCCGCGGCGGCGGAACCAGAAGTAGAAGGGCACGCCGGCGGCCACCGTGAGCAGGCCCAGCAGCGACTTCTCCCAGACCGCTTTGTCCAGCGCATTACGAGGAACAGTTCATAGCTCCCCAGTCGCTGCTCACCGTTCTGGGGAGTGCGCAGCCGGATGCGGTCAATCGGCACTTTCAGCCCATCCACGACGCCAAAACCTTTCTCGGTTCCCCACCGGAGCCGGGCCTGAGTCACCATTGCGCGGGGCAATTACCTGGGGGCGGCAATCCGCTTGTGGTACTTCGTCAATCGCCGAAAGTGCTAGTCGGGCAAGCCGACTTTCTTGCGAAGAGCTTTCAGCCGCGGATCGCCGCGAAGCAGGGCAAATTCCGGATTATTGAGCGTTCGGCCTATCCGAACTGGCCCTTGCGTCGCCATGCGATTCAGAGCTTCCAAGGTGCGGTCCTTGTCGCCCAAACCGGCAAACACCCGGGCTTGTTGGAAAGGGTTGGGAAGAACGGCTGCCAGTTTCTCAGCCTCATCGCGGCGGCCGGCCCGCGCATAGGCGTAGGCGAGATAGGCCTGATCGACGGGACGGGTGCTTGTGGCGAGGATCTCGATCGCCTCGCCGATTCTCCCCTGGCCTAACCGGGCCCTGCCCAAACACTGACTCTTGTCCTGGAAGTCCGCGGGCAGCCTCAGGCAATGGTCAGCCGCCTCATCGTACTGGCCGGCCGATATGAGCACGTAGGCCAGGGTGGAGCGAACCCGGGCTGAGAGCGGGTCGGTTTTCCTGGCAATGCGCAACTGATGGAGCGCCTCCTCGATCCGGCCGAGGACCGTTAGAAAGTTTTGTATGAAATCAACGTACGTCGTCGACCGGCTGGGGTCGAGTTCGATGGCGCGGCGAAAGCTCTTTTCCGACTGCTCCCATTGCCCATCGCGCGCGCAGGCTATTCCAAGCGCCGCGTGCGCTTCGGCTAGCAGAGGGTCCAACTGGATCGCCTTCTCCGCCATAGTTCGCATTTTCAATAAGTTATCGGCGCGGTGGTCAGAATCGGCCCCTCCCGACAGGACTGCGTGAGCAGCGGCGAGACCGGCATAAGCGGGCGCAAATGCGGGGTCTTTGGCGATCGCTTCCTCAAAAGGACTGATGCTTTCGCTGCTGCCTACCAGGCCACGCTGAATCGGCAGAGCGCGTGCGCGAAGGTAGAGATCGTAAGCTTCGACGCTGGTTTCATACCGCCGCCGGCCCCGGCCCAGTGTCAGGCGCAGGTTGTTCACGACGCCGCGGGAAATCTCGTCCTGGATCGCGAAGACGTCCGTCTGCTCCCGATCAAATCTGCCCGACCACAGCGGGAAATCGTCGCGAACCCGGACCAACTGGATGTTGATCCGCAACTTCTCTCCGGCCCGCAGGACGGAACCTTCCAGGATGTAATCGGCTTCGAGTTGCCTGCCTGCCTCCTGCACATTGTGCGGCTTGCCCTTCAGAGCAAAGGATGAGGTCCTGGAACGCACCGCCAGCCCGTCGATGATGGATAGATTGCGGATCAGCTCGTCGGTGAGCCCGTCGGCGAAGTAATTGCCGGCCGGATCGTGACCCAAGTCTTCCAATGGCAGAACCGCGATGGCGATGGGCCCACTCTTGCGCTGAGCCCACCACCAGCCCGTGGCTGCCAGGGCAACCGCCAGACCAGCCAGCGCGACCGTGAGCCAAAGCCCTGTTCCGAGCCGCGATGGAACATCCCGGCCCGCCGTGGCCCGCACGGGGGCAGTTATTGCACCCGCCGCCTCAGGCTGGCGAAACACCGGTATGTAGCCACCTTTCGGCAGCTCGAGGACCACAGGATCGCCGCTGCCATCGCCGGAATAATACTCGGCGAGCCGTGCCCGAAGGCGCCCTGCTTCGGTCCGCACGATCGAGTCCAGCTTGGGATCGTAATCGGTCTTGCGGCCGAAGACTTCGACGGCAATCACTGATTCCTTGAGCTCGTTGTCCTTGCCCTCCAAATGCTGCTCGACCACGAACCGCAGAAAGCGCGAAAGGCGCTCGTTGCGGGCAAAGCCCGCGCTCGCCAGCACACGCTCCAATTGCCGCCGTGCGGCCTGGGCATCGGGGGCATCGGACTCGCCGGGTGACATCATCGTTAAGAATACCCTTTGTTTTCAGAGTGGTGCAAGCGTATGAAACCCCAATCCTACCCGCTGCTACTTGTTTCCTTCCCCTGGGCTGCAGCATCGTGTCCGTATGGGACACGTTCCACTGATTCCACTAATGATCCTGCTCGGTATGTCGTGTGGGGCCCCGTGCTGGGCCGAGAACGCTTCCGGAAGCTGGATGATAAATCCGCGCCGCTCCCAGTTTGCCGGAGACTCTCGCCCCAGGAACGTTGTGGTGCGGATTGAACCGCATGCCAGAGGTGAGGTCCTCACTCTGGACACGATCGGCGAGGACGGTCGCGCCACCACTTCCAGCACCATCCTGTACTTTGACAGCCGGCCCCGCGATTTCCAGGAGCCCCAATGTTCGGGGACCCAATCCTCGCGGCGAGTGGACAGCCGCACCGTGGAGATTCTGCGCAACTGCGCAAGCGGCGCGCGAACCCGCTTCGTCCGGCGATTGGCCGCGCAGCCGAAAGAGATGGTCCTGGAAATCACCGAGCAACAGCCCGGCGGCCGCCGCTTCGAGCGGCGCCTGGTGCTGGAGAAACAATCCGGAGCGGAGACAACACAAGACAAGCAGTCACAAAACGAGAAGAGAGACCAATGATTCAAAAAGCAAAAAGCATTGCAATGACAGCCCTGTTGGCCGCGGTGTTTGGCAGTCTGGCCCAAGGGCAGGCGACGCTTCCCACGATCATCACGATCGACGTCGAGAATGTGGTCCAGTACGCCAGCGACGTCTCCGATGTTTCCAGACTGGCAACGGATCCGAACATCACCACCGCAATCCCAGCAAGGAATTTCAGGGAGTTCCTGGCCCTTGGGGACATCGCGGCCGTAAACGGCCAGCGGGCCAGGGGAACATTCACCGCAAACGGGCGGGGGGTCCGCCTGGCGACAGATCCCAATGCCGGGCAGGGGATCGCTGATATTGCGCGGGGCAATGCCAACGTACAGACCTTTGAAATCCAATTGGCCACTGGGCACCCGGTCGGGAGCATCATGGCGGCGGGACTCGGAGCTGGCACCGCCCCCCCGCCCGGGTCGCCTTTGGCGGTAACGCAGGACAACAACGCAATTTTCGGCGGTACGGGCGCGTTTCTCGGAGTGCGTGGCCAGGTCGGTCGCGCGGAAACTCCACAGGATGTTCCCGCGCGTGTGGCATCCATGACCGAGGACCCCGCCAACCGGCGTAGAAACGGGGGCGGGCGGCAACGGTTCGTGCTGACTGTCATCCCGATGGCGCGGCCGGAAATTCTGGCCACTCCAGCCGGGCCGGCCGTCACGCACTCCGACGGCTTCGCACTTGTCAGCGCGTCCAGACCGGCTGCCCCGGGTGAACTCCTGTCGTTGTTTGCCACCGGTCTCGGGCCCACGAACCCCAGCCTTTTTGATGTAGGCCCGGGCGTTGATCCCGGAACGCCATTCCCGGTACATACGCTCCATGCCAATTCGCCGGTCGAGGTGATTGTGAATGGAAGACCTACCAGAGCGGTGTACCCCACCACCTACCCCGGCTCGGTGGATGGCTGGCAGGTAAACTTCCAACTCCCTCCCGACACGGTCCGCGGAACCGCCACGATTCAGGTGATCGCAGCCTGGATCGCCGGACCCATCGTGACCATTGCTGTTCAATGAGACGCAATCATAAACGTGAGGACTCCATGAAAACGACTTGCAGGGCAAAAAGGTTCGCGACAGTGGCAGTGTTCCTGGCGCTGGCAGGCGCCTGTCTGGGCGCCCCGCCGGCAGCTCCTAAAGAATCGGGGCGCGCGGGGCTTTCGGCCGCCTATGGCAAGCTGCCGCTGAGCTTCGAAGCGAATGAAGGCCAGGCCGGCGGGGAAGTGAAATTCCTGGCCCGCGGCCGCGGCTACAGCCTGTTACTGAACTCGGGCGAGGTGTGGCTGGCCGTGCATCCAAAATCCGCCATCCGCCATCCGCAATCGGTGTGGCGAATGGAACTGGCCGGGTCGAACCGCGCGGCGCAAATCGCGGGCGAGCAGGAGCTGTCCGGCAAGAGCAACTACTTCATCGGCAGCAACTCGAAACAGTGGCACCGCAACATTTCGAACTACGCCCGCGTACGATACCGCGACGTCTATCCCGGAATTGACCTGGTGTTCTACGGCGACCAGCGGGAGATCGAGTTTGACTTCATCGTCGCGCCCGGCGCCAATCCGCGCGGCATCGCCCTGGATTTCCGGGGCGCCGGCAAACTGGCGATTGATGGTCACGGCGACCTGGTTCTGCGGAGCGGCTCACAATCGGCGCCTGGCGCCGAGATGCGTCTGCTGAAGCCGCGCGTGTACCAGGAAAGAGACGGAGCGCGAGAGCAGGTCGCGGCCCGGTACGTCCTCAGGGGCCGGCGCGTCGGCTTCGATGTCGCCCGGTACGATGCCTCGCGGCCGCTGATCATTGATCCGGTCCTGACCACGCTTGGCTATTCGACATATCTGGGGGGCAGCGGCCAGGACGAAGGGAACGCGATCGCCGTGGACGGCGCCGGAAATGTGTACCTGACGGGCGCGGCCACATCCGGCTTTCCGATGGCCGGCGCATTACAGGGCGCCGCCGCCGGCCGCACCGATGTGTTTGTCGCCAAGCTGAACGCCGCCGGCTCCGCACTTGTCTACTCGACCTATCTGGGCGGCAGTGACTTCGACAAGGGCCTGGGCATCGCCGTGGACGCGGCCGGGAACGCCTTCGTGACGGGAGCGACGGCCTCCGCTGACTTTCCTACAGCCAACGCGATGCAGGCCGCGTTCGGCGGCCACTGCGCGTCTGTGAACAGCCCCAGCGAGAATGGCGATGCCTTCGTCGCCAGGCTGGATGCGGCCGGCTCGGCACTGGTGTATTCCACTTACCTGGGCGGCAGTGGCTGCGACAGCGGCTCTGGCATCGCTCTGGACTCGGGCGGCGCCGCGTTTGTCACCGGCACCACCGCTTCAACCAATTTCCCGGCGGTTCGCCTGGTGCCGGTGTTTCCGTTTCGCATTCCCCCGCTCGATCGGACCTGCGGAACCGACGGTCTGTGCAACAACTCCGGCGCCGGCCCGATCAGCGACGCCTTTGTGACCAAGTTGAATAGCGATGGTTCCCTGTTTTTCTCGACCTACCTCGGTGGCAGCGGCTCGGATACCGGCTCCGGGATTGCCCTCCAGGGCAGCAGCATCTGGGTCGTCGGCTCCACGACCTCACTCGACTTTCCAGTGCGGAATCCACTTAAAGGGGCGCTGACCGGCGGCTCTGACGCATTTATTGCCGAACTGTTTGTGATCGGCGACCCACTGATTTCCTCGACCTACTTTGGCGGGAGTGCTGAGGAGTCGGGCGCGGCGATCACGTATTCGGGCGGTAGGGTCATTGTAGCGGGGACGACCAATTCAACCGATGTTCCTACCCGCGGTGTGTTCGCCGCCTACGGTCCGTTCCAAGCGGTGCTGGGAGGCGCCACCGACGCGTTTGTGGTCTTGCTTTCGCCAGGGTTCGGCGCTCCGCCGCACCTGTTCAGTTCCACCTACCTGGGCGGAAGCGGAGTGGATGTGGCCACCGGTGTCGCTGGATACGGCATCACCGACAGCGTTTTCGTCACGGGACGCACCGATTCGACAGACTTCCCGGTGAACTCTCCGCTGCCCTGGCAGGGCACCTTCCGCGGCGGCGGCACCGACGCTTTCGTCGCCAA
>JBKKAI010000159.1:0-2658 GCA_046714815.1 Terriglobia bacterium
CCGTTCAGCCGCGCGTAGGAGTGCTTCCTGAGCTTATCCACCTTGTAGGGAAAGTCGGAGCGATAGTGGGCGCCGCGGCTCTCGTTGCGGGCGGCGGCACAGCGGGCGATGAGCTCGCCGACGGCCAGCATGTTGCGGTACTCGAACGCCTGGCGGTTGACGGCAGCGGCCGGCGCGGCGGCGCCGGCCGAAGGGGCGGCGGACTCAACGCCAGATGCCGCGCCGGCTTCGGCAGCGGCAGCGCCCATGGCGGCCGCGCGCTGCTCCAGCTTCCGCTTCAGTTTCCGCAGATCGCCGCCCGAGCGGATGATTCCGGCATATTTCCACATCCATTCGCGCAATTCACGGGCACCGGCCGTGGCGTTGGCCGCCAGCAGCGGCATCTGCGGCTCTGGACAGGAGCGGGGAAGCGGCGCCGTTTCGGCGGCCATCCGCTTTCCGGCGCGCGCCCCGAACACCAGGCCTTCGAGCAGCGAATTCGAGGCCAACCGGTTGGCGCCGTGCACGCCGGTGCAGGCGACCTCGCCCGCCGCATAGAGGCCCGGCACGGTGGTGCGCCCGTCCAGGTCGGTCGCCACGCCGCCCATCGCATAGTGCGCGGCTGGATGCACCGGCACCGGCTCGGTGGCCAGGTCAATGTTGAACTGCATGCAGGTGGCGTAGATCCGCGGAAAGCGTTTGCGCAGGAAGTCGCCGTCCAGGTGGGTCATGTCCAGGTAGACGAAGTCGTAGCCCGTGCGGTGCATCTCAGCGGCGATGGCGCGCGAAACCACGTCGCGCGGCGCCAGCTCGGCTTCGGCGTGGTAGCGCTGCATGAACCGGTCGAACTCGGCGTTGCACAGGTACGCGCCCTCCCCGCGCAGGGCTTCCGACAGCAGGAAGCGCGGCGCGCCCTTCACACGCAGCGCGGTGGGATGGAACTGGATGAACTCCATGTCGCTGATCTCGGCGCCGGCGCGGTAGGCGATGGCCACGCCGTCACCGGTGGCCACTTCGGGGTTGGTCGTGTCGGCGTATGCCTGGCCGAGGCCGCCGGTCGCCAGCATCACGGCGCGGGCGTGGATGGTCTTCAGCCGCTGCTCCTGCGCGTCATACACTACGATGCCGCAGACGCGCTCGTCCTCTATCAGCAGGTCGGTGGTCGAGGCGAACGACTGGAAGCGGATACGTCCCCCCATGGCCTCGGAGCGGGCGAAAAGCGTGCGCGTGATTTCGCGGCCGGTGGAGTCGCCGTTCGCGTGCAGCACGCGCGAGCGGCTGTGCGCCCCTTCCCGCGTGAACGCCAGCTTGCTGCCGGCGCGGTCGAACTGCGTGCCCCACTCGATCAGCTCCTGAATGCGGCCGGGGCCCTCCTCCACCAGCGCGGCCACCGCCTTCTCATTGCACAACTCGTCGCCGGCGCGCAGCGTGTCCTGATGGTGCAGGCCGACTTCGTCTTCATCGCTGAGCGCCACGGCGATGCCGCCCTGCGCGTACTCGCTGGCCGATTCTGACAGCCGGTCCTTGGCCAGCACCAGCACATCTCCCGCCGCGCCCAGTTCGAGCGCGGCCCGCAGCCCGGCGATGCCTGAGCCGATTACTAGGAAGTCCGTCATAAAGAGGCAGTTCAACGTAGCACAGGCATTCCTGCCTGTGCGCGGGTTTCTCCTGGGAGCGCGGGCGAACCCGGAGCGCAACGCTCCGGGTTCGTCGCGCCGGCTGTTGTGCGGTTTCACTTTGAACTTTGAGCTTTGGACTTACACTGAGGTATGCCGGAAATTACGGTGCGGACGGCGGCGCAGCGCGCCGGGCAGTATAGGGTGCTGGTCGAGCCCGGGCTGCTGTCCCGCGCCGGAAGCGAGCTCGACCGTCTCGCCGGCGAGCCCGGCCGAGGCCGGATCGTTATCACCAACTCGACGGTCTGGCGGCACTGGGGCAAAACGCTCGGTGCGGCGCTCGGGCCGCCGCCCTTCACAGTGGTGCGCATGCCCGAGGGGGAGGCGCACAAGAACATGTCCGCGGCCGAGCGCATCTGCGAGGAACTGGTCGAGCGGGGCGCCGACCGCGGCAGCCTGCTGATCGCCTTCGGCGGCGGCATCGTCGGCGATGTCGTGGGCTTCGTCGCCGCCGCTTTCCTGCGCGGCGTCGCGTATGTGCAGATTCCCACCACGCTGCTGGCGCAGATTGACAGCTCGGTGGGAGGCAAGACCGGTGTGAACCTGCGCGCCGGCAAGAACCTGGTGGGCGCTTTTTATCATCCGAAGCTGGTGCTGGCCGACCCGCGGGTCCTCGGGACGCTGCCCGGGCGCGAGCTGCGCGCCGGACTGTACGAGGCCGTGAAGTGTGGCGTCATTCACGGCGCCGGCCGCGGCCCCGGCCTGTTCGATTTCATCGAACGACACCGCGAGCGCCTGCTGGCGAAAGATGTGGCGGCGCTGGCCGACCTGGTGGCGCAATGTGTCGAGATCAAGGCCCGGGTGGTGGGGCGCGATGAGCGGGAGTCCGGGCTGCGCCGCATTCTGAACTTCGGCCACACCATCGGTCACGCGCTCGAGGCCGAGACGAAGTATCACCGGTATCTGCACGGCGAGGCGGTGGCCTGGGGCATGCGCGCCGCCACGCTCATCGCCGAACAGCGCGAGCTGGTTCCCGCGCGCGACGCCGCGCGCATCCATGCCC
>JBKKAI010000160.1:0-4053 GCA_046714815.1 Terriglobia bacterium
CCCGGAAGCGCGGCAAAGAGTCTGGAAAGTGACATTGCGTGAGCCTCCATTTGGGAATCCACATTGTCAGGTGAAATCGTGTCAAGCGTCAAGGGCCGGGCGGAACGTTCCGGAGCGCTGAGCGGGCATACCGTGAGATCAACTTCGGCTGAGAAGCCAGCCGCCGCCGGTTAAACTCCGACCACAACACGCGGCGATTCCTGCTCTGGCGTTTTCCACACAGCATCGCATCGCATCGAGTTCAACCGCCTGGTCATCATAGCGGTGGCCCATGCGCGTCGCCGTCCTGGTTACTGGAAAGACAGGATGGAACTCCTTCTGGCAAAAAGTTAATTAACACGCAGCGGCAGCCAACGAAGACCGACGTGATAACGAGCCCCCGCGGCTTAAGCGGCTGGTCGTGAGCGTGAAGTTACATGCGACGATGCTGACGCCCGTTTCATCGCGGCGCCGGATTCAGTCTGCGGAACGCTTGGGCTCTCGGATCTTTTTCCAATAGATTTCCGGCCGCCTGTCCGGTCCCAGGGCGGGATTCGGCTCCACCAGTTTTCCGTACAGTTCCGGCCGGCGCGCGCGGATGTACGAAGCGCCCGAAGCCTGCTCCAGGTTCTCCGGCCCCAGCGTCGCCGTCACGACTTCATCGCCAAGCGAGCGGCACTCCACGACGACTTCGCCGAACGGGTCAATGACCATCGAGCCGCCCGGCTTGATCGTGCCGCCGTCAACACCGATGACGTTCGAGTAAACGATGTAGACGCCGTTCTCCCAGGCCCGGGCCGGCAGCCACTTCATGATCCAGCCGCGGCCTTTCGGGCCGTCGAACTCCATGCGGCAGCGCACCGGATCGCGCGCGCGGTTGTGCCAGATCTCCGGCGCTACCGTGCCCCGGCCCGGCGCGGGCGACGGCAGGCAGCCGGTCACGTGCGGCGCCAGGATCACCTCGGCGCCCATCATCGCCGTGAGCCGCACGTTTTCCGGCAGGTTGTTGTCATAGCAGATCAGGATGCCGAAACGGCAGCCCAGGTGATCAAAAACCGTGTAGGCGTCACCGCAGGTTATGTGTTCGCTGATGAAGGCGTGAATCTTGCGGTGCCTGGCGACCATCCCTTCGGGGCTGACGACCACCCAGCACTTGTACCGCCGGCCGCCCCCGGAGCTCAACGCTCCGGGTTCGCCCTCGGCCTCGATCAAACCGGCGCCGATGGAAATCCCCAACGCGCGGGCGATCGCCATCAGGCGCCGCGTGGAGGGGCCGTCCGGAACCGGCTCGCCAACGGCGAAGAACTGCTCGCGGTCCAGGTTCTCCAGCCACGTGTAGCCACAGATGGAGCATTCGTGGAAGCAGACCAGTTCCGCGCCTTGCTCGGCGGCCACGCGCGAGAGCTTCTCGATGACACTCAGGTTGTAGTTCTTGTCGCCGTCGCGCGCTTCAAACTGCGCCGCGGCGATGCGGATTTCTCGCATGGCAGCCGGCTACATTCTTAACTCATCACTCATCATTCACAACTCATCACTTCTTCGCCAGCCCGGTGGCGAAGCGCACATCATCCATCGTGGCCTCGGCCGCGGCGCGGGCGCGCCCGGCGCCCTCTTCCAGCAGTTGCCAGGCGAGGCGCGGATCGTCTTCATAGGTGCGGCGGCGCTCCTGGATCGGCGCGAGGATTTTCACCAGCCCGTCGGCCATCGCTTTCTTGCACTCGATGCAGCCGATGCCGGCGGTGCGGCATCCGTGGTCCGACCAGGCGATTACTTCGGGGGGCGAGACCACTCTGTGGTAGTCGAACACGGGGCAGACGTCAGGATTGCCCGGGTCGGTGCGGCGCACGCGCGCCGGGTCGGTGATCATCGTCGCGATTTTCTTCCGCATCTGCGCCTCCGGCTCGTTCAGCAGGATGGCGTTGCCGTAGCTCTTCGACATCTTGCGGCCGTCGAGGCCGGGCAAGCGCGGGGACGGCGTCAGGTAGGCCCGCGGCTCGGGAAACACTTCACGCTTTCCCTCCGGCTTGTAAAAGCCGTTGAAGCGCCGCGCGATTTCCCGCGTCAGCTCGACGTGCGCCACCTGGTCCTCGCCCACCGGCACCAGGTCGGCTTTGTAGATCAGGATATCGGCCGACTGCAGGACCGGGTAGCCGAGGAAGCCGTAGGTATCGAGGTCTTTGTCCTTGATCTGGTCGCGCTGCTCCTTGTAGGTGGGCACGCGGTAGAGCCAGCCGAGCGGCGTAATCATCGAAAACAGCAGGTGCAATTCGGCGTGCGCCGGCACGTGCGACTGCACGAACAGCGTCGAGCGCGCCGGATCCAGGCCGCAGGCCAGCCAGTCAATCATCACGTCGAGCGTGTTTTCACGCACGCGGCTGGTGTCGGCGTAGTCGGTGGTGAGCGCGTGCCAGTCGGCGATGAAGAAGAAGCATTCGAACTCGTCCTGCATCTTCACCCAGTTCACCAGCGCGCCCAGGTAGTTGCCGACGTGAAGCTTGCCGCTGGAGCGCATGCCGCTCAAGACTCGTTGGCGTTTCATGATAGGTGCGGAATCAGATTCTCAACAGGAAATGGAACAGCCCGATCACCGGCCGGTAGAGCAGCAGGGGAATGCCGCTCATCAGCAGCAGGATCATCAGGAGGAAGCTGTAATCAGCGGCCCGCTCGTAGATGTCGCGGAGCCGGCGTGGCAGCGCGCCGGCCAGCATGTGACTGCCGTCGAGCGGCGGCACCGGGATCACGTTGAACACCGCCAGCAGCACGTTCACCCACAGGAAGCTGTAGCAGAGCAGCACCACGGGGACCAGCAGCGAATCGCCGGCGTCGGAGACGCGGAAGGGCAGGCTGCCGATGAGGTAAGCGCCGTCGGGCGACGACACGCGAATGGCCAGCAGCGCCACGACCGCCACGATCGCCACCAGCAGGTTGCTGGCCGGGCCGGCGCCGGAAACCAGCACGTCGTCGCGGCGCGGGTGACGCAGGCGGCGCGTGTCCACCGGCGTCGGCTTGGCCCAGCCGAAAATCGGCAGGCCGGACAGGGCGCCGAGCAGCGGGAAGATGATGGTCCCCAGCGGGTCAATGTGCTTCACCGGGTTCAGCGTCACGCGGCCCAGCAGGCGCGCCGTCGGATCGCCCAGCCGGTCGGCCGACCAGGCATGCGCCGATTCGTGGATGCTGATGGCGAACAGGAACGCCACAATGTCAAAGATGATATTCGCGTGCATTCAGAATTTTTTCATTGACGATCTTATCATTGACGAGTTGACGATTTTATCACCTGCCTGCGAAGTAAGCTTCGATGGCCGCGAGAAGGCCGTCCACGGTGGATTTTTTGGCTTCCGCCACCACGCGAAAGCCCAACCGGCGGGCGGTTTCGCTGGTGATCGGGCCGATGGAAGCGGCCGGCAGCGCTCGCAGCGCCGCGGGACAGTTCTCGACAGTGGACGAGCTGGTGAAGGTGACCAGGTCGGGAGGCAACCCGAAGCGTTCCGCGCCGGGTGGCAACCCCGAGCGTTCCGCTCCCGGTTGCCCGGCGCCGGATCCGAGGGCGCGGACAACATCGGGCGCGATTTCCGCGGCAACCGTGCGGTAGACCTCGGCCACCTGGACGCGGGCGCCGCGCGATTCCAGCTCGCGCGGCAACAGGTCGCGGGCCACAGCGGCGCGGGCGATCAGCATGCGCCGCCCAGCCAGCTCTTCGCCGGCTAACGCTTTGAGCACGCCCTCGGCGCGGTACTCGGCCGCCACCCGGTCGGCCCGCACGCCGTGCCGGACCAGCGCCTCGGCAGTGGCCGGGCCGATAGCGCAGACGCGCCCCCACAACGCGCGCGTGTCTCGGCCGAGCGACGCGAGCCGCGCCCAGAAACGCTCGACGCCGTTGGCGCTGGTGAATAGCACCCAGTCGTAGCAGTGCAGCTCGCCCACCGCCTGGTCGAGCGGCGCGAAGTCCTCGGGGTCGCGCAGCTCGATGGTGGGCAGCTCGATGGGCAGCGCGCCGCGCTCCCGCAGCCCGCGGGAAAGCGGAGCGTTGCGCTCCGGGTTCGCCGCGGACGGGCGCCGCGCGCGGGTCACCAC
>JBKKAI010000161.1:0-3737 GCA_046714815.1 Terriglobia bacterium
CGCTACGATTGCGTTCGCGCACGACTGACTTGACGCGGTAGAGGACCTTCGAAGGTTTATACTCGTTATCACTGTGGATAACGTTGCCCTACCGGCGGAGCCGTCACCGCGCGAACCTTCGCGCAAGTTCGATCTCCGGTTCGCCGCGGGCACGTTTCTGCTCTTACCGACCATATGGTTCACTTGGCTGACCGCTGACGGTCTTGCCGCGCGCCGCCAGCTCCGCACCGACCTGGCGGAACTGACGCACGTGCGCTACGGCCTTCTGAACGCCGACCGGTGGCGGGATATCATCGGGCCCATCCTGAACGCTCAAATCGACAAGTTGGACCTAAAGGGGCAGAGCAAGAATCTTCGGCCGATGGTCGAACGGGCGCTTTACACCCTTCTGGAGAACATCCGGAAGCAGATGACGGCCCCGAGCCCCAAGGGATCCGGCATGCCCGGACAGGGAAACGCGATGCTGGTGAGCATGATCATTGCATCCCTGCGGCCCCATGTTCCGCAGTATGCCAGCGTCGTGATGGCGGAATTGTCCAAGCCCCAAAATGAAAAGGCTTTCAAGGAGTCCTTCCGCGGCATCCTGACGGAAGCGGTCAGGAACACGTTCAGCACGGTAGACATGACAGCCTATTCGTCCATCCTGAAGCGGCATGGATGCCCCGGCGGCGCGGTTTGCGAGCAGACTCTGGGCAAACGGATCGAGGAAGCTGACCAAAGACTTGCCTGGTACTGCCTCGCGGCGCTCGGATCGCTGGCGGTGGGGTTTGCCCTGCTCACTGCCGGAAGACCGGCTCTGTCACGCTCCGCTGTGGTCGTCCTGATGTTGTTCTGCACCGCGGTGCTGGCCGGCGGCGTGCTAAGCCCGATGCTCGAAGTGGAGGTCCGGATCACGCGCCTGGGCGCGACCTTGCTCGGCGCCCCAATCGAGTTTCGCGAGCAGTCGCTTTACTTCCGAAGCAAGACCGTGCTTGAGGTGTTTCAAACGCTGATCGAGATGGGCCGGCCCGAGATGTCGGTCGTCGCCGTGCTGGTTCTGCTGTTCGCCGTGGTCTTTCCGGCGCTGAAGATGCTTGCTTTGAGCGCCTGTCTGTTCCGGCCGGCCATGCTGCGCACCAGCCGCATCGTGAGGTTTCTCGCTTTCCAGTCTTCCAAGTGGTCGATGGCCGACGTCACGGCGCTGGCGATCTTCATGTCCTTCGTCGCGTTCAACGGCCTGATCGGAAGCGCGATGGAAGGCCTGAGGGATGCCGTCGGACAACTGGCGATACCGACGAACAGCTCGAAAATCCTGCCGGGCTATTACTTGTTCATTGGATTCTGCCTGGCGAGCATCTTTCTCTCGAAAAAGCTGGAGCGCGGGATCGCTTCCAGCGCCGGCCCGGATCAGGCTGACCCGACCGCGACAAACTCTGAAAATCCAACTCGTTGATTTGAAACAGGATCTTCAACTCCACGAGTTGGCCCGCTGCCAGGCTGTCACCCGGAGCATCGGGCCATCAGATCGGCGATTGCGACGCGTTTGGCGGCCGGACCCATGACACGCTTAACTAAACTGGAGAGGCACGTTTGCGGCTGATCCGTTGCCATTCGCCGTAGGTCATCGAGCACCAGAGCCACACGAATGGTCCAAACCGGTAGCGCCGAAGCCATGCCTGGCTTGCAGCGACCTGAAACGCGAATAGTCCCAGCCCGATAAGCGCTGCGGTGGCCGGTCCAAGGCGCCCGAACAGACCCAGGCCACATCCATAGAAGATCAGGCTGAGAACGACGGACTGGACAAGATAGTTCGTTAAGGCCATCCGGCCGGCTGCTGCCACGGGCAACGCAAGTTGTACCGGCCGCGCGGGTGTCAGCCAAAGCAGCAAGGCCGCTCCGTAGGCCAGGGCCAGCGGCATATCAGAACCCATTTGAACGATCGGCCCGGGAAGCGCCACCGGCCGCCCAGCCGAAGCCGAATAGACAGAGACCGCGGTGATCGCAGCGCCGGCGGCGCCCGCTCCGATTGCGGCCGCCCGCAGGACACGCCTGTGCGCAGATGGCTGTTGCAATACCCCGGAGCGCCAAATCGCCGCGCCCAGCAACATGATCCCGAGCACTTTGGGGAGTGTCGCCAGCAGCAACGGTGCGATGAACTGCCGCGTCTCCTGCCAGCGGAACGCGAGGATCTCGCCGAAACTGCCGCCGGCATAGATGCGGGTCGCCTGGGCTGCATGCGCGCGCAGCGCCTCCTCTGGCGGAATGAAGTATCCGAACGGGACGATGAGCGTCAGTGCTATCGCTGCTGCCCCGCATACCGCCAGCCACCGCGCCGGCAGCCGCAGGAACGGCAGGAGCAGGAGTCCACAGACGGCATACAAGGCCAGAATGTCACCGTTCCAGATCACGACCATGTGGAATAATCCGAAGGCAAACAGCACCAGAAAACGTCGCATCAGAAAGCGTGTGGAACTGACGCCGTAATTCCCGCAGCGCTCAGCCTGGAGGGCGACACCGATACCGAAACACAGAGAGAACAGGTCGAAGGACTTGGACTCCAGGAATGCGGCGACCAGGATGTCGGTGACGCGATTCGCCCAGCCCGGGTGTGTGTGGAACGTCAACATGTGCTGGAACAGCGAGATCCGAAAAACCGTCAGCAGGTTGACGAGCAGAACCCCCAGGAGGGAGATCCCGCGAAGCACATCGAGCGCCAGGTAGCGCTCCGGCTCACCCACCGGCTCCCACGCGCGCACAGTTCGCTGCGCGCTTGGAACGGGTTCATGGTCAGAGGCGGGCATGAAGATGGCATTCAAGGTCGAGGCTTGCCAAGCCACCGTGGTACAGCGCGTTTGTATTCGCGATAAGCTTCGCCGAACCTGGCTTCGAGACCGCGCTCTTCGCGGGGCACAATGATAGGGCCGGCGATCAGTCCCATCACGGAAAAGATCATCAGTAAGGCCAGGCTCCCGTAGAAAACCATCCAACCGAGCCAGATAACCCCTTCCGCCAGATAGATCGGATTGCGGCTGTATCGGTAGGGACCTTTCGCCAGAAGGTAAGCCGGTGTGGGGTAATGCGGCGTGGCTTCGAGCTTCCACCCGCCCGGTGAGGCAACGAAATGCGCACGAAGACACCAGATGATGGAACAAAACCCGGCCGCCACCGGAACAAGCCCGGCCAGATTCCAGACGCCCGGCCTGCCGCCAACCCAGCCGTGCCGCGTCGCAAGCAATGACAGAGCCCAGGGCAGACCCGCATGCACGAGCGGTTGGCCGATCGCCTGGATGGCCAGGCCGACCCAGGCGGGAATGCGCAGCTCTTTGATCCAATTCATTACAACGGGCCCATGATGACCGACGATCGAAGGAGGGCGCAAGTCTCCGCCAGTCGCTGTGGTGCCTCTAACCATCCTGTCATCCCGAGCGAAGCGAGGGATCTGAAATCGCCCGGTGTCTGAATGCTCGCAGCCGGACGGTGAGCCGCCAGTCGCTGTGGCCGCTTCGATGCGCTCTTCGCAAATATTGGCGAGCAGTTGCTCCAACCGAAGTCATGAACCCTGAAAAAACCCAGGTTACTTCCCAGCCCCGGTACCTGCTGAGCGTGCGAGGTGTAGAAACATGAACGGCGACCCAAGTTCGACGAGGGACCTCGGTTCTGCTCGCATGGCCGTTTTCGGCGTTGGCCTGGGAACGAGCACGCTGGCTCTGCTGGCCGTGTGGGGCCTTGACCGGTTCGCTGATTTCCGGCCAATGAGT
>JBKKAI010000162.1:0-2905 GCA_046714815.1 Terriglobia bacterium
CAGCACTGTGCCCGTGCCGGGAAGCAGCGGGAAGATGCTGTTCACCCCGTCGGGGTTCGCGAAATAATACTGGTAGTTGTACACCACGTTGAACTGGTGCCGGTCTGAGAGGATGAAGTCGAGACGCGAGGTCAGAAACCTTCGCCGGTTCATGCCGGAAGTCTGGAAATCAAACGCGTTCCGGTTGTAGTCGGTGTTGGTGGAGATGCGGTCGCGCAGGATGCCGGTCTGCGGCGTCGCCAGCCGCAGATAATCACTCACGATCGCCTGCACGGTGGGGTCGGCGGTGGTTGGGAATGGCTGCACGCTCGCCGCCAGAGATGGATTCCTGGCGCGCGCCAGATCGTATAGATTGGCGCTGCGGATCTGGCGCCTCGACAGGTCCGCCGGGCAAGGGGCGGCGCACCACTTGAAGACCCCTTGCGCCGCCTCCGGGGTCAGCACGTTGGCGGCCACGTTGTAGCTCTGCGGCAAGCGGAATTCCTCGACGTTCACGAAGAAGAAGGCGCGGTTGCGCTTGATCGGTCCCCCCAGGTTCCCGCCGCCCTGGTTGAGGATCAACCGGTCGCGGGGCTGGCCACGGATGTTATTGAAGTAGTAATTGGCGTTCAGCGCCGTGTTGCGATGTTGCCAGAACAGGCCGCCGTGGTAGTCGTTCGAGCCGCTCTTGGTGATGAACTTCACCTGGGCGGCGCCCTCGCCGGAACTCTCCGCGCCCAGCCCCGCCGTGGACACCGTTACCTCTTCAATGGAATCGGTCCTGGGCTGGATCGCGGCGAAAAACCCGTCGTCGGAGCGCAACAGGTTGTCCTGGATATTGATGCCGTCCATGGTGATGTTCATGCTGCCCTTCGGCAGTCCATTGATGGACGACGTGCGGGGCGTGCCGATGGTCTGCGTCCCCACCTGCGTCACCACCAGCTCGAGCACATTTCGGGTGACGAACGGCAACTCGTTAATCTGCCGGCCGACCAGAGTCGAGCTCACGGTGGCCGAGGTGGTCTGCAGGATCTCGGCGCCGGCCGAGACTTCCACCGTTTCGGCCACCGTGCCAAGTTCCAGCGTAACGTTTAACGTCGCCGGAATGTCCGCGTCAATCTTCACGTCGTGGAACACCGCCGTCTTGAATCCCTGGGAGGCTGCCGTCACCCGATAGGTAGCCGGTGGGATGACCGGGATTACCCAATCCCCGCGCTCGCTGGTCGTGGTGGCAAAGCTCTGGCCCGTAACGGCGTTGAGCACGACAACTTTTGCGCCGGGCACAGCCGCGCCTTGTGGGTCCACTACTGTTCCCGACAGGCGTCCCGATCCCTGGGCGTGTGCGGCTACGCCCCACATCAGAATCGGGATCACACTCCGAAAGAGGAACCGGGACATGGATATCTTCATTGGGAGATGCCTCCGTGCTGATTACTTCTGAATGCGCCCACCCTTGAATGGGCAGAGTGTAGCACAATCCTGGGAGCGCGGGCATCTTGCCCGCCCCCGGCGCCCCCGGTTGCGAGCAAGCGAAATTTTCCGCTGGAAGCCGGCGCCGCCACGGCAACACCAGATCACAGGTCCAGGATTAATCGCAAACCGTCCTCGACGTTCCTGAGCAGTTCCCCCCGGATTCTTCCAATGGGCTTGGCGAGAAAGGTCCGATCCACGGTAAACACTTGCGAGACGTTGGCCACCGAATCCTTTGGCAATCCGGACGCTTCCGCCGGGATTAAAACATTGCCCGGGGCATCCACCAACCGCAGGTTCGTAGTGAGCACTAATGCGACCAGGGTGCGAATGCGGCTGCGGTTCACCATGTCGCTCTGCATGATCAGCACGGGCCGCCGGTAGCCGGGTTCCGACCCGGCGGGGGCCCGCAGATTGGCCCACCAGATTTCTCCTCGTTCAACTACCATCGTTCGTCCGGCAGGGAGCGAACCTGCAACTCGTGGATGACTTCATCCAAACGGCTGTCCTCGGTGCTGTAAATCGCATTGAACCGCTCGGTAATGCCCCTTCCCCGATGCTTGGCGATGAAATCGGCGAGGGCGTTGGAGAATAAGCGGCTACGGGACAGGCCGAGGCGTTTGGCTAAGGCGTCACCCGATTTGAAAAGCTTGTCCGGGACGGAAATCGCGGCTTTCATACTTTGTTAGTATCACGGTCATACTACGCAGTCAAGGCCCAACCGCCGCCGCGGCGAAGCTCCCTCCCGGCAGCCCCGGGGCTGGAAAGGCCTTTGGGACTCCCTTTGCCAGTCTAGCCAACGCCGGGAGCGGCCGGGTCCGGGGCCGGCACGCCGGGGGGCAACTCCATGATCCGGATGTTGCGGAAGTGGATTTCCGCTCCCTCCGACTCCAGGCAGAGGTAGCCTTTTTTCTGAGTCGAGCGGCTGATGCCGTTGACGAACTTGCCGTTCACGGCGAGCTTGATGACGCCATCCACAGCGACAACGTCGTAGGTGTTCCATTCACCCCGGCCCTTGCAGCGGTTTTCGACCGACATGCTTCGCTCGCCCCTCGGGTTATCGGGCACGGTCTTCACTCCGTTGACACCGAACAGTTCCCCGTGCACATAAGCGACGGGCGGGGTCTTTCCGTCCCGCTTGTGCAGGTCGGGCCAGTCGAGTTCGAGCATCTGGACCTCGACGCCGTCCGGCAGGCGGCTGCCGGGATTCGGCCGGGCGTTGCTCCATACGAAGACTCCCGAGTTCCCGCCCGGTTCGATGTGCATCCACTCGATGTGCAGAACGAAGTTCTCGTATTGTTTCTCGCTGCGCATCACGCCGATCGGACGCCCGGAGCAGATCAACACGCCATCCTTGACGCGCCATGTATCGTCGGCGGTATTGACGTTGACCCAACCGGTGAGGTCCTTGCCGTTGAACAGATCCTCGTACGGAGGAACCGGAGTGCCCCTCGCC
>JBKKAI010000163.1:0-10710 GCA_046714815.1 Terriglobia bacterium
GCAGAATCCTGGCCCTGGGTTTTTCGGAGCCTGGGTGTTCCATCGGCATCAGGTCTGGGCACGGCATCGCTCAACCACGCGGTTCCATTCCAGGCGGTCGGAGTTACGCAGGCTCCGCCATCTTCGATAGGATCGCTGGATCCTGCCGAATAGCAGGAGCAAGAGAAGCATCCATCCGGCGGCAAAGAGAGCGGACATCAACTGATCCATAACCGTTGTTCCTCTGTTTCCGGCTAGCCGGAATCCGGGCTAAGCGGCGTGCGCGGCTTGTTCGCGCGGGCGAACCCGGCCCACCGCGCCGGCGATCGCCCAGCACAGTTCTTTGGGAAGGCATGGCTTGCGCAGCAGGTCGAAGGCTCCGGCCTGCAGCATAGCCACCCACATGCGCTCATCGGCGAGCACGGAAAGAAAGACGACGGGAATTTCCAGGCCCTGGGCTGTCTGCAACGCCTCCCGCCAGTCCAACCAATCGGCGTCGCACAGAATCACGTCCGGACGCACCGCGTGGCAGACCGCGGAATCGGCAAGGCCCTCGACTCGTCGTGCTGTGACCCCAGCGGCATGAAGGGCGCCGGCCAGGGGAGCGAACTCACTCTCAGGAACAACAGCGACCAGAAAGGCCGTTTCGGACATCGCTGCCCTCCCACGACCCCATTCCCATACCCTGCCGAAGACACTATCGCCGTTCGGGCCGGCAGTCAAGCCGAATCGGGAAGGCGACTGAGGAGCAGTCGCCGGACCTCCCGTCCCGGAGAGGTCCGGCCTTCCACCCCACCGCGCCAAGAGCGGGCGCGCCGGGGAACATGAACGCGCCCCGATGCCGCTGTGTTTGTGCTTAGATAGGCGAGCTATGCAAATCGCCATTATCGGGCCGGGATACGTTGGATCGGTCACCGGGGCGGGACTGGCGGAGCTGGGGCACCAGGTGAGCCCGCACAAATGCGGCGGAACCGGATGGTTGCGGGCGCGCCCGGAGGATGGCGGCTACACAGGCGGCATGAGCATCCGAATCCTGCCGGCAAAGGGCGGGCGCAAGCCGCCCGGCGAGTGAACGTCTGGTCGCGCCGGCAGTGTCGGGATGGACGACGAGTCCCGCCAACAAGCCGTTTTTTCAAGCCGCAAGGAAGTCTACAACCTGTAATATGCGTACCGGTTCGGTGTAGGCGGCGGGCTGGACTGCGGAGGGCTCGGGAGCGATGCGCGGGGGGAAGCCCCGGCAGCGCCGCAAGAGCAACCGCATCGGCCACCGGCCCGCGCCTGCGCAGCAAACCCAAGTCTTGGAATGGAGGTCGAAATGAGTTGGCTGGCCGATCCGCAAGGATGGATTGCCCTGTTCACCCTGACCGGACTCGAGATTGTCCTGGGGATAGATAACGTTGTCTTCATTTCCATCCTGGCGGGCAAGCTGCCGGCCAGCCAGCAGGAAAAGGCGCGCAAGGTCGGGCTGGGACTGGCCATGTTGATGCGCATTGGGCTGCTGTTTTCCATCGTCTGGATTATTCGCCTGACGGCGCCGATCTTCTCCGCCTTCGGCAATGAAATCTCCTGGCGTGACATTATCCTGATCGGCGGCGGCCTGTTCCTGTTGGCCAAGAGCACGCACGAAATCCACCAGAAGCTCGAGGGCGACGAAGGCCGCGCGTCGGCGCGCGTGGCGCCGTCCTTTACCGCCGTGATCGTCCAGATCCTGCTGCTCGACCTGGTTTTTTCGCTGGACTCGGTGATCACTGCCGTCGGGATGGTGGACCGGGTCGGAATCATGATCACCGCCGTGATTATTGCCGTAGGATTTATGATGGTTTTTGCGGGCTCGATCAGCGGCTTCGTCGAGCGGCACCCCACCGTGAAGATGCTGGCGCTGAGCTTCCTGCTGCTCATCGGAGTCACGTTGATCGCCGAAGGCTTCAACCAGCACATTTCCAAAGGGTACATTTATTTCGCCATGGCCTTTTCCGTTTTTGTGGAGATGCTGAACCTGCGCTTGAGGAAGCCCAAGACCGCGCCCGTCAAATTGCATCAGCCGTATGCCAAACCGAGGTAGGGGTTCGACAGGCCAGAGCGCGGGTATTACAATAGGCCCGGTCCTCGACGTTTGGAGGAGCGGTTCCGGGAGGCGCGATGAGGGAGGGTGACAACACGGGAATCAGCAGGCGGGGTTTTTTGGGCGCGTCGGCGTTCATGATCGTGCCACGACACGTGTTGGGCGGGCCGGGCTACACTCCACCCAGCGACAAGATCGCCCTGGCCTCCATCGGCATGGGGCGCCAGGGCACGGTGGTGACGATGGACCTGCTGCGCCGCCCCGACGTCCAGGTGGTCGCGGTGTGCGATTGCAACAGAGTCAGCAAGGACTACGCCGAATATGGGCGTCACGCGCTGCTGCAGGCGTCGCGGCGGCTGCTCGGGCCCGGCCACGAGAAGTGGGGCGAGGATCTCGCTTCCCCGGGAGAAGTCCAATTGACCCACTCGTTCCGAACCAGCCTGGGCGCCTGCGGCCGCGAACCCGCCAAGCGGTTGGTGGAAGCGTGCTACGGGGCGCGCACCACCTCCGGCGCCTACAGCGGGTGCACTGCGTACAGCGATTTCCGCGAGTTGCTGGAGCGCGAAAAAAGCCTGGACGCCGTTTACATCGCGACGCCCGATCACTGGCACGCTCCGATCGCCATCGCGGCAATGCGCAAACGAAAACACGTCCTCGGCCAGAAGCCGATGTGCCACTCGATCGGCGAGGCGCGCAAGATGGCCGAGGTCGCCAGACAGGCCAAGGTTGCAACCTCGCTGACCGTGGCCAACCCTTCCTCCGAGAACACCCGATTGCTCGCGGGCTGGATCGCCGACGGCGCCATCGGCGCTGTCCGCGAAATACACAACTGGTCGAGCCGGCCCTACTGGCCCCAGGGGATTGAACGGCCCGGCGATCAACCACCTGTGCCGGAAGGGTTGGAGTGGGACCTGTGGCTGGGACCGGCGCCCTACCGCCCCTACAACAAAGCCTATCTGCCTTTCGTGTGGCGCGGTTGGTATGATTTCGGCTGCGGCGCGCTGGGTGACATGGGCTGCTACAGCTTCGCCGGCATCTTCCAGGTCATGAAGCTCGGGCCGCCGGCCGCCGTCGAAGCCAGCTCCAGCGAAGTCTTCGAGGAAACCTACCCGAAATCCGCCATGATCCACTTCCATTTCCCCGGACGGGCGAACATGCCGCCCGTGCGCTTGACGTGGTATGACGGCGGGTTGAAACCGCCGCGGCCAGAGGGACTCGGTGAAAGCCGGCCGTTCACCCCGCGGGGAGAGGGCGTGATGTACGTCGGCGAGAAAGGTGTGATCCTGGCCGGTTTCAACGGGGACCAGCCTCGCGTCATTCCGGAGTCGAAGACCTACCAGGCTCCTCCTCCTGCGCCGCGAGGGGCCGACGCGCCAAGTCCTGTGCTCGACCAGTGGGTGGCGGCGTGTAAGGGCGGATCGGCGCCCGCGGCGAATTTCGAGGCCCAGGCTCCGGTCACCGAGACCGTCCTGCTCGGCAACCTGGCGCTGAGAGCGGGTGGCGAGAAGCTGAACTGGGACTCGGCGGGCTCGCGAATCACCAACGTCGCGGCCGCGAATCAGCTCGTCAATCCGCCGTACCGAGCCGGCTGGACGCTCGACTGACTACCGATCACGGCATCAGATGAGACGCAGGGAGTTTATCCATCGGACCGCCGGATACGCGGCGGCAACGCTCGCGGCGGGAGAAATGGCGCGGGCCGCCGCCGTCAAGCCCAACATTCTTGTGATCATGGCCGATGACATGGGCTATGCCAACCTCGGCCCCCAGGGCGGCGACATTCCGACACCCAACCTCGACGCGTTGGCGCGCGGCGGCGTTCGCTTTACCAATGGCTACGTGTCGTGTCCCGTGTGCAGCCCGACCCGCGCCGGGTTGATGACGGGCCGCTATCAGCAGCGGTTCGGACATGAGTTCAACACCGGACGCGCGGGAGAGGACGATGCGGGCGGGTTACCCCTCTCGGAGGTGACGCTCGCCGATCGCCTGAAGAAACTCGGGTACGGCACCGGCATCGTCGGCAAGTGGCACCTCGGCTACCGGCCCGAGCAGCACCCGATGAAGCGCGGCTTCGACGAGTTCTTCGGCTTTCTCGGCGGTTCGCATCCTTATATATCCTCCGGGACCGGGACCGGCGGACAGAATCCCATTCTTCGCGGCGCCGAGCCGGTCCGCGAGCCCGAGTACCTCACCGATGCATTCACGCGCGAGGCGCTGGCATTCATCGAGCGCCGCCGGAGCCGGCCATTCTTCCTGTACCTCGCGTACAACGCCGTCCACGGACCGATGCAGGCGGCGGAGAAATATACGTCACGGTTTGCGTCCATCCGGGATGAAAAGCGCCGGACCTACGCGGGGATGCTCGCGGCGCTCGATGACGGCGTCGGAGCCGTACTGAGGAAGCTGCGCGACGCCGGGATCGAGGAGAACACGCTGGTGTTCTTCGCCAGCGACAACGGTGGACCGACGCGCGTAACCACGTCGCGCAACGACCCGCTGCGCGGCTTTAAGGGCGAGGTGTTCGAAGGAGGCATTCGCGTGCCGTTCATGGCGCAGTGGAAAGGCCGCATCGAGCCGGGGCGCGTATTCGAGCATCCCGTCATCACGCTCGACATCCACAGTACGGCGCTCGTCGCGGCAGGCGGCCCGCTGCCCGACAAGCCAAAGCTGGACGGCGTGGACCTGGCGCCGTACATCACCGGCCGCGCGCGGGGGCGGCCGCACGACCGGCTGTTCTGGCGCTTCGGGGAGCGCGCCGCGATCCGCCTGGCCGATTGGAAGATGGTGATGCCGGGCGAAGGTCCGCCGCAACTCTACAACCTGGCCCGCGACGCCGGCGAAGCCAGCGACCTGAGCGCGTCCCAGCCCCAAAAACTCAAAGAGCTTCAGGCGGCCTACGAGGAGTGGAGCCGCCAGCTCGCCCAACCGCTCTGGCTGCGCGGACGGCCATCACGCAGCCTCCGCCGCAACCAAAGACGATAAAACTGCCGCGTCCGGCAGTCCGGCAGCCCCATGGCAGTCGGCAGTCGGCACTCGCCAGTCCCCAGCGGGCAGTCACGGCGATAGCAATGAGGCAGTTCCTGTTGCGGCATTCGCGGCCGCGGTCCGCGACGCGTCCGTTCCGGCCGGGGGCCCGCGGCGGCGGCGCAAACCGGAGAAGGCCAGCATCAACGCCACTCCCGCCGCCGCAAACCAGCCGTAAAGGGCGAATGGATTGCCCAATGGGATTTGGGAGCGGCCGGGCACGCCACCGAATGTCGGGAAGGCGTTGTAGAAGAACGGCTCGAAATCGCTGATTTCGCCGGCTGCGGTCATGTAGTGGCGAAAGTTCTGCGAGTACGGGTAGTAGCTGGTGTAGAGCGCCAGGCACGCAAGAAAAAGCATCATCGGCGCGTAATTCTGCGCCGCCAGACACAGCCGGTAAACGCCGCCGTCCCGCTTCAGGTTCAGCGGGCCGGCCGCGCTCAAATAGGCAATGGTCAGAAGGGTTAACGCGCTGAACAGAAGCACGAGGCCGGCGAAAAAATGGACCATCAGGACCGACCAGTGGTAATTGCTGCTCTGGGCCAGCGGGTCCCTGCCGCTGCGGACATCGCTCTGGTGGCGCTGCAGCCGCATGGAGTGATCGAGAGCCATGGCCTCATCGCCGCGCCCCGCGGCTTTCAACGCCGGCGCCAGCACCTCGTAGGCTTTGTACTTCAGGCTCGCGCCGACCAGCTTTTCAATCAACACCGCGCCCTGCACCTCCATGATCTCGCCAAAACGGGCGACTACCCAGTAGCTCCCCAACGCTTCCTGCACGCGGCCGGCCTTCTCCGCCTCCCGGCCCAGGCTGACCATTAGCGCCGCATACTGCCGGATGCTCTGGAGGTTGGGGAGCGAGTAGGAAGCCATCGAGCCAATCACGTTGAGCGGCTGATCGAGTCCGTGCCGGCGGAAGACCGCGCGTTCCAGTTGAAAGCGGCGCCGGACGTAGGAGTCATAGCGCGGCGCGCTGAATACGCGCGCCATCGCCCCACGCCACTCGGTTTCCCCAGCCAGATCCGCGGTAGGCGGGTCATTACTGGGAAACCGCTTCAGGTTGCGCTGAGAGTGGATCCGGTCGGCCACGAACAGGTGGACGATAGCATTGTCCGCATCCCAGGCCTGCAGCTTCGCGCGCCGCTCGTCCCAATGGGGGTCGGCCGCCTCCTTATCGCCCTGGTTCCAATGGAGCCAGGTGTAGGCGCGATCGAGCGACGCCGCCCGCCCGGCCAGCCGGAACCTCTCTTCACCGTCTTTGGCGCGCAGCGCTACAAACGCCAGCGTCTCGACGTCGTGCTGCTGTTCGGCGGCCGCAGCCATACGTCCCAGTTTTTCCGGCGCAATTCTTGCCAGCCGCTCCAGCCACATCCCGTCGTCACTGGCGGCGAGCGGAGCCTGCAGGCCCTGCCGGAACTCGGGAACCAGGAAAAATGCCAGGGCCAGCACCAGGAACAACAAGCTCATGGAGCGGATCTGTTTCATACGCGCCTCCTCGAACGCTGGAGATAGTGGGCGGAGTGTATCGCCGCACCCCAGGGGAGTCAATGAAAACGGCCTCCGCCGGTTCGACCACTTGGATACGGTACAGTAGCAGTCCGCATGGGCTGAGGGGCCGAAAAGACATCACAAAACTTCAAAGAAAAAAGTTCGCGAAGAGAGCGTTCGGCGTGAAAACAACGCGGGCATGGCCGACGCCTTCTTGGTGAACTTCCTGCCTTGGTGACTTTGTGATGCCTCTGGATCTACCCTCAGTGAATCGTGCGGGTTTTGCGGGACATGTAGTCCATCAGCAGGTACTGGCCGAGGTTGAAGGGGGTGGTGAAGTAGGCTTTGCCGCGGCAGATTTCGGTGACCTTCTGGACGAAGTTCACCAGGCCGTAGTCGCTGGCCAGCATGAAGGTGTTAATCAGGATGCCGCCGCGGCGGCACTTGGCCACTTCCTTGAGAGTCTCACTGACCACCAGCGGGTCGAGGCCGAAGGCGTTCTTGTAGATGCGGCCGTCCTCGAGCGTCAGCGCCGACGGCTTGCCGTCGGTGATCATGATGATCTGGCGCATGTCCTTGGCCTGGCGCGAAAGCAGGCGCTGCGCCAGCCGCAAACCTTCCCGCGTATTCGTGTAGTACGGCCCCACCTGGACGCGCGCCAGCTGCCCGAGCGGAACCTCCTCGGCGGAATCGTGAAACAGGATCAACTGCAGCGTGTCGCCGGGGTACTGCGTGCGGATCAAGTGCGACAAGGCCAGCGCCACTTTCTTGGCGGGCGTGAAGCGGTCCTCGCCGTAAAGGATCATGCTGTGGCTGCAGTCCAGCATCAGCACGGTGGCGCAGGAGGAGTGATACTCGGATTGTTGCACCTGCAGGTCACTGTATTCAAGGTTCAGCGGCACCTTCAACCCTTCCCTCTTCATGGCGCTGAACAGCGTCGCGCTGATGTCCAGGTTCAGCGTATCGCCGAACTCGTAATGCTTGGACGCGCCGGAAGCCTCGATGCCGGTGGAAAGGTCGCGCGTATCGTGGCGGCCGAAGCTGGACTTGCCGAGCGAGGCCAGCAGATCCTTCAGCGTCTTGAAGCCGAGAAAATCCAGGCTCTTGTCGGTGAGTTCGAACTTCACCTGCGACTGTGGCCCCATCTGCCCGGCCGCGCCGCGCGGCGGCGTTTGCGGCTGGTTGGGGGACTGGTCGTGGTCGAAGGGTTCGCTGACGGTGATGAAGCCCTCCTCCTGCAGCCGCTCCGCCAGCCGGTCCACCATTTGCTGCATCTGCTCCGGCGACATGTTCTCGGTGCGCTCCATCAGCTCGCGCAGGCGCTCGTCGGAAAACGCGCCGCTTTGAAGAGCTTCGCGGATGGCTTCCTTCAACTGTTCGAGCGAGCGCTGCGCCTGCTGCTCGAAGGCTGAATAGAACTGGGACTGGAAGCCGCTCTGCAGCAGGAAATCGGAGAGGGCCCGCATCAGGCTCTGCAGGTCAATCCCGTCGGCCTCTTCGCCGGTGAACTTGGAGTACTTGATGAATTTCATCGGATTGCCGCTTTAGTTGAACGGGCGGCGCGGGCGGCCGCCGAATTCATCGCGAAGCGGCGTCTCGCGCTTCTTCTCCTCGGCCGAGTAGCCGCGCTCCTCGGAGCGGGTGATGCGCCGGTGCGCGTAGAGGCCCTCGAGGACAAACTCGGCGGCGGAAACGGCCAGGGCCGGGTCGTCCTTGATCCCTATGCCCAGAGCGAGCACGCGCTCGAGCAGGCCCTGGATGCCGCGAAGCTGGTCCAGCGTTTCCCGCGACGGCGCCGTTTCGGTGACCTTGAGCGAGCCGCCCAGGTCGAACCACTGGATGATCTGTTGGACGTTCTGGCCCTCGAGATAGCGGGTGTAGACGCGGCCCACGGCGGAGCGGATCAGCTCGCGGGCCACCTGGTCGGCGCCCTTCAGCTCGCCCTCGTACTCGAGCTCGAACTTGCCGGTCAGCGACGGCAGCGCGGCATGGATGTCGCAGATGCGCGGCACGATCGAGGACTCGCGATTGCGGATCGCCCGGCGCTCGGCGTTGGAGATGGCGTTCTCGAGGCAGGTGATGGACATGCGCTGCGACACGCCCGAGCGCTGGTCAATCTTCTTCTCGCCGCGCGCCTGGAAGGCCACCTCCTCGACAATCTCGCGGATATAGCGGGGAATCACCAGTTGGATGCCGGCGCGCTCGGTGAACGCCTCCTGCCCGGTGATGGCCATGCCGTGCTCGAGCGTCGCCGGGTAATGCGTGCGGATCTCCGAGCCGATGCGGTCCTTCAGGGGCGTGATGATCTTGCCGCGCGCGGTGTAGTCCTCCGGGTTGGCGCTGAACACCAGCACCAGGTCCAGCGGCAGCCGCAGCGGGTAGCCTTTGATCTGGACGTCGCCCTCCTGCATGATGTTGAACAGGCCCACCTGAATTTTCCCGGCGAGGTCGGGCAGCTCGTTGATGGCGAAGATGCCGCGGTTGGCGCGGGGCAGCAGGCCGTAGTGGATGGTGAGCTCGTCGGAGAGCTGGTGGCCGCCGCGCGCCGCCTTGATGGGGTCCACGTCGCCGATCATGTCGGCGATGGTCACGTCGGGAGTAGCCAGCTTTTCCACGTAGCGGCGCTCGCGGCCCAGCCAGGTGATGGGCGTCTGGTCGCCCAGCTCGGCGACTTTTTCGCGGCAGGCGCGGCAGATGGGCCGATAGGGATTGTCGTTGATCTCGCAGCCGCTCACCGCCGGCGCCGCTTCATCCAGCAGATCCGTCAGCGCCCGCAGCAGCCGGCTCTTGGCCTGGCCGCGCAGCCCCAGCAGAATAAAGTTGTGCCGCGACAGGATGGCGTTGGTCACCTGCGGCAGCACCGTGTCTTCGTAGCCGATGATGCCGGGAAAGACGATCGAGCCACGCTTCAGCCTGCAAACCAGGTTGTCGCGCATTTCCTCCTTCACCGTGCGGGCCAGCAGGCGGGCTTCGGAATGCTCGCTGCGGCGCAGTTCACCCAGGGTGCTCGGCTTGTTCATGGCGGGATGGGCTCCGGAGGAAATTATATCCCCAGATTTTCCACGTGGCACAGGCATTCCTGCCTGCGCAAGGCCGGGCACAGGCAGGAATGCGTGGGCTATGCCGTCGCGGGCGCGCGATTTTCAGGCGAGGTCTAACGGCAGTGGCCGTTGCCGCCGGATTTGGCCCGCGCCAACTGGGCCAGGCGCATACGCGGCATCAACTGCTGCAGGTATTGCGCCAGCCGCTCCAGCCGTTCATTCTCCGAGCGCATCGCCAGAAGCACCTGCTTGAAGTCCAGGTCCAGCGGCAGCGGCCCGGCCACGCGGAAGGAATACGGGAGCGCGCCGTCAGGCCCGGGAGGTAACCCGCCGGGCTCGCCGCCCTTTTTCGCACGCTCGGCGTCCTGCGGGATCACCTCCAGGATCTTCCGCTCCAGAGCGGCCACTTGCTCGGCCAGCGTGTCGGATACCGGCGCATCTTCGTCCTGAAAAAACTGGGCGGCGGCGCGCAGGTATTCCCGGCCCTCGTCCACGAAAAGCACCTCGAAGCGGCGCCGGCCCAGGGTGATGATGTCCAGGCGGCCGTCGTCATAACGGCGCGTGACTTCATCCACCGTGGCGGTGCAACCGATGTTGAGGATGGCGTTTTCCTTGGCCAGCACCACGCCGAACTCGGTTCCGGCCGGCAACGCCGGCGGGTAACCCGCCGGGCTCGCCGGCGCCCGGGCAGCGTCATCGCCGGATGCGAGGCATTCGCCGATCATGGTCTTATAGCGCTCTTCGAAGATGTGAAGCGGAAGGCGCTGGCCGGGAAACAGGACGACCTCGAGGGGAAAAAGCGGGATCAACAGCTCGTCCACCACTTCATGGTAACACCGAAAAGGAACACCGGCATTCCGCCGGGTTTCCTGCGGCATTCCTGCCTGTGCGGCGGTTTCAGCGGTTAGAATGGGCGCATGGACCTTCACGGCCGCGTGGTGCTGATCACCGGGGCTTCGATGGGAATCGGCGAGGCGCTGGCCCGCGCCTATGCGGAGAAAGGCGCGCGCCTGGTCCTGGCGGCCCGCTCGGAAGACAAACTACGCGCTTTGGCTCGATCGTTAAGCGCGCACGGGGCCGAAGTCGAGGTGATGGCGGCCGATGTTACGGTCGAAACCG
>JBKKAI010000164.1:0-3912 GCA_046714815.1 Terriglobia bacterium
GTTCGCGGACGATGACCAGAAAAGCGATGGAGGCGCGGGGCGGGATCGAACCGCCGAATAAAGGTTTTGCAGACCTCTGCCTTACCACTTGGCTACCGCGCCGGTCCGACGAAGCTCCCGAGCATAACATGAGGCCCCCGGCAGTCGAGGGCCTCGCACGGCCGGAAACTTTGGAGCGGGAGACGGGATTCGAACCCGCGACTTCGACCTTGGCAAGGTCGCACTCTACCAACTGAGCTACTCCCGCGGGGATTTATCTATTCTAGCGCCGATGGCGGCCGGCGGTCAACGTCAGAGCGGGGCATCGCGCAGGAAGCGGGCGGCCTCCTCGGGCGGCGTGGGATTGATGTAGAAGCCGGTGCCCCACTCGAAGCCGGCGATCTTGGTCAGCCGCGGGATCATCTCCAGGTGCCAGTGATAGTAGTCGTTGTGGGCCTCCTGGACCGGCGAAGTGTGCAGCACCAGGTTATAGCCGGGCTTCTCCAGCACCGCATCCACGCGCACCAGCAGGCCTTTCAACTCCCGCGCCAGCGTTTCGTACATGTGGGTCTGCGAGTGCTCGAAAGCGGATCCGTGCTGCTTCGGCAGGATCCAGGTCTCGAACGGGAAGCGCGGGGCGTACGGCGCCACGGTCAGGAAGCCGTCGTTTTCGGAGATCACGCGCACGCGGGAATCGCGCTCCTGGCGGATGATGTCGCAGTAGATGCAGCGCTCCTTGTACTGGTAGTAGTTCTTCGAACCTTCCAGCTCCTCGCTGACGCTCTTGGGCACGATCGGCAGCGCGATCAGTTGCGAGTGCGAGTGCTCCAGGGATGCGCCAGCGACCTGCCCGTGGTTCTTGAAGATCAGGACGTAGCGGAAGCGCCGGTCGCGCTGCAGGTCGAGCATGCGGTCGCGGAAGGCCCACAGCACGTCTTCGATGCGCTTGGCCGGCAGATCCGACAGCGTCTGGGCGTGGTCGGGCGTCTCGATAATCACCTCGTGCGCGCCGATGCCGTTCATCTTGTCGAACAGGCCCTCGCCCTCGCGGTTCAACTGGCCTTCGATGCCGAGAGCCGGGAACTTGTTGGGCACCACGCGAACCGTCCAGCCGGCCGAGTTGGGCCCGCTGCCATTCGAGCGGTAGGCGAGGATCTCCGGCGGGGTCTTCCCCTCGTTGCCGGGACAGAAGGGGCAGAATCCGCCGCTGTCGGGCGCGACCGTCTCGCGGAGAAAATCATTGGGGCGCTTGGCGCGATCGGTGGAGATGATCACCCAGCGGCCGGTAATCGGGTCTTTCCTCAACTCGGGCAAATCGCTGGCTCCTCCTGGATCCTATGACGGGTAGACGTCGGCTTCGGTAAACGCGTCACGGAAATACTCGACGGCGGGTTCGCCTTCCGGCCGGGGATAGACGCTGAGGACATCAAAGCGATAGGCGCCCTGGAACCGGGCCCGCCGCCGGTAGTCCCGCGCGGCGGCCAGCAGGTGGCGGCGCTTCTCGGCGTCCACGGCGTCCTCGGCCTGCCGGACCGCGGCCGAAGCGCGCGTTTTCACCTCGACAAAAACCAGCGTGTCGCCGTCCCACCCCACCAGGTCCACTTCGCCGCCGGCGCCGGCGCGGGTGTAGTTGCGAGCCACCATGGTGAAGCCGTGCTCGCGCAGGTACCAATAGGCCATCTCCTCACCGCGCGCGCCGAGCCCATCGCCCCGCTCTGCCCCAGTGGAGAGAGCCGCATCCTTCCGCAGAAACCGCAGGGCCGCCCGGACCGCGCGCGCATACCAGGCCACGGCGTTACTTTAACACCTCAAACTCAAAAGTAATGACCTTGCCCCGGATGATGTAGCAGAGATAATACTCCCAGAAGCGCCGGAACCGGCGCGAGCTGTTCACCAGCAGCTCGAATCCCAGCCAGCGCCACAGTGCCAGCAGCCGCACGTGCACCAGCGTTTCGCGCAGTTTCTGCTCGGTATAGTAACCGAACCCGCCGTGGTCGTCGCCGAAGTGGCGAAAGCTGAAGCTGTTCAAGTGCCAGCGGTGGGTGGGATCGCAGAACGAGCTGAAGTCGGTGTAGTGCGGCGTGACCACCACGATTTTTCCGCCGGGCCGCGCCAGCCGGTGGAGCTCCTTCATGGTCGCCAGCACGTCGGCCACGTGCTCTATCACGTGCACGGCCCGCACTTCGTCAAAGTGGCTGTCGGAAAACGGATAGGGAGTGCGGTCCAGGTTGCAGATGACGTCGGCCGCGGTGGCCGGATTGTGATCAATGCCGACCGAGCCGGGATACTTGTTGCGCCCGCAACCGACATCAAGAATCCGCGGTGATGGCATCGGACAGGCCGGCGAGGCGGCGCGCCTATCCTACACCGGCCAGGCACTGGCGCAAAACTTCGAGCGCGAAGTCGGCCTGCGTCCGGGTGATGACCAGCGGCGGACTCAGCCGGATGCTGGATTCGCCGGCGCCCAGCAGCAGCAGGCCGCGCTGGAAGGCCAGGTCGAGCACGCGGTCGCGCTCCTGTTTCGCCGGCTGTTTGGTCTGCTTGTCGCGCACCAGCTCGATGCCGATCATCAGCCCCAACCCGCGGACTTCGCCCACCAGGCGCTCGGTGCGCGGCCAATCGGCCAGCCGCTCCATCAGGTAGCGCCCCATCTCTTCGGCGTTGCGGACCAGCCCGGCCTCGAGCAGCTCGAGCGTGGCCAGCCCGGCGGCCAGCGAAACCGGGTTGCCGCCAAAGGTGGACGCGTGCGCGCCCGGCGGCCAAGTCATCAGATTCGCGTTGGCCACGGTGACGCCGAGCGGCAGGCCGGAGGCGATGCCCTTGGCGATGGCCATCACGTCGGGCTCGAGCCCGAAATGCCCGCTGGCCCACATCTTCCCAGTCCGCCCGCAACCGGACTGCACTTCGTCGGCCACAAGCAGGATGCCGTGCCGCGCGGCGATAGCGCGCAATTCGTCAAAGAACTCCTGCCGCGGCACGATGTATCCGCCCTCGCCCTGCACCGGCTCGACGAAAATCGCCGCCGTCTCTTCGGCCGGCAGAATGGTCTGGAACAGCCGCTGCTCGATGACGCGCGCGCACTCGAGCGAGCAGCTCCGCGGCTCCAGGTTATACGGGCAGCGGTAGCAGTTCGGATAGGGGACATGAAAGACACCAGGCACCAGCGGCCCGAACTTTTTGCGCTGGACCGCCTTGCTCGAGGTCATCGAAAGCGCGCCGAGGGTGCGCCCGTGAAACGCGCCGAGAAAGGCCACGAACTTATCGCGCCCGGTGGTGTAGCGCGCCAGCTTCATCGCCGCTTCGATGGCCTCGGCGCCGGAGTTGCCGTAGTAGAACTTCTTCTCGGTGGCGCCGGGCATCAGCGGCGCCAGCTTTTCGGCGAACTGCACCATCAGCGGGTAATAGAAGTCGGTGCCCGACATGTGGATCAGCTCGGCGGCTTGGCGCTGGATGGCCTCGACCACCTGCGGGTGGCAGTGGCCGGTGGAAACGACGGCGATGCCGGCGTTGAAGTCGAGAAACTGGTTGCCGTCCACATCCTCGACGATGGCGCCGCGGCCGGAGCGCACCACCAGCGGGTAGGGCCGGGTGTAGGAAGGAGAAATGTAGCGCGCATCCCGCGCCAGGATGTCGCGCGCATGCGGCCCGGGCAGCTCGGTTTTCAGCGCCGGCAGCGCGTTCTCGGAGATTTCGGCGATTCTTTCCATAAGGTCCGGGTTCCAAGCTGAAAACGGGCTGCCTCGCGGCTTACTTCAGCTTCCAGCGCACGCCGTCCTTGGTGTCCTCGAGGATCACGCCGCGCTCGATCAGTTCCTGGCGGATACGGTCGGCGAGCGCGAAATCACGGGCCTGGCGCGCGGCGGCGCGCTGCCGCATCATCTCCTCGACAACTTCGGCGAGGCGGCCCGAATCACCGCCCTGGCCCAGCTCGCT
>JBKKAI010000165.1:0-3239 GCA_046714815.1 Terriglobia bacterium
CTACTGGCATTACTACGTCAACGGCAAGCTCGGCGCCGAAGCCGCCGACCGCTACCTGACCGGCCCCGGCGACCAGATCGAGTGGCGCTTCGCCCACCACTGATGGACCACAGTGCGGCAAGCAACAGCCAGGGAAGCCACAGAGCGCGCAGCGCGCGGCCCACCTTCATAATTCTTTGACTGGTTCAATCCTCCGAATCACCAGGAAAATAATGGCCAGCGCCAGCGCGGGCATGCAGGCGGCGGCGAGAAACACGGGCAGGTAAGAGAAGCGGTCCACTACGGCGCCGGTGGCCAACATCAACACCATGCTCATGCCGCTGTCGCCAAGGCCGGTGATGCCGGCGACGCGGGCCACCGCGCGCTCGGGAAAAATGTCGGTGACCATTCCCATGAAGGTCGTGGCGAAGGCGCTGATGCCGAACACCGCCACGCAGATGACGGCGATGGCGCCGCCGGCCGTGGGCAGGAAGGGGATCAGGGCGCTGGCGGCGGTCAGCGCCACCGACAACACGAATGCCAGCTTGCGCGAGCGGTCTACCGCCCATCCGCGCCGGATCAGGTGGCTGGAGAACCAGCCCCCGATCAGGTTGCCGAAGCCTCCGCAAAGGTAGGGAATCCATCCCAGCAGGCCGATCATTTCCAGGCTCAGTTGGCGCTCGCTTTTCAGATACTCGGGCAGCCAGAACCAGTAGAACTGCGTGACCGGGCCGGCCAGGCCGCGGACCGCCATCACGCCCCAGGTCTGGCGAATCTGAAACAGGCCCGCCAGGCTGATGCGCGCCTGGGGAGCATGCGCCCCAGTGATCTCCTGGCCGGCGGGTTCACGGTACATCGCCGCCCAGGCCGCCGCCCAGAAAAATCCGAGCAGGCTGGGCACAACGAACGCCGCCTGCCATCCATACCGCAGCATCAGCACGGTGACCAGCGGCACGGCGATGATGCTGCCCAGCAGCGTCCCGGAGTTGAAGATGCCCGAGGCCAGCGCGCGCTCGCTCACCGGAAACCACTGCGCGATCACTTTCAGCCCACCGGAGTAGTTGCCGCACTCGCCCATCCCCAGCAGAAAGCGGAAGGCGGCGAAATGGCCGACCGAGCGCGCGAAGGCATGCAGCATGTTGGCCGCCGACCACCAGCCGCACATCAGCGCCAGTCCCATTCGCGGCCCCCACCGGTCCAACAGCATGCCGGCGGGAAGCTGCATCAGCGCCATCCCCAGCATGAAGGCAAAGATGATCCGGCCGTATTCGGTCGCCGTCATCCCCATCTCGTCGCGCAGCACCGGCGCGACCACCGAGAGCACCTGCCGGTCGAGCAGGTTGATCATGATGGAGAGAAACAGCAGCGCCAGCACCGCCCAGCGGTAGGGAGCCGGAGCGGGAGCGGAACAGGGATGGCGGCCGGCGGGACCGGGGTTCATAGCCGGAGCAGGCGCGCCGCCGTCTCGCCGTAAATCTTGCGCATGGTTTCCGGCGGCAGGTCCAGGCCGGACTGGGCAAGGTCGGCGAAGATCCGGTCGTGGATATCCTTCGAAGGCTGCATCTCCTCGACTTTCAGCAGGTCGGTGCCGAACAGAATCTTTTCGAACGCATTCGGCCAGAAGAAGTGGTAACGGTAGAAGTCCGCGGTTTTGTTGGCGCGCCAGCCGCCCCACGACGCGCCGGTGAGATCCACGTAGATGTTGGGATGCAGGCGCGCCAGCGTCGAGGCCTCTTCGTGCCAGGGCACGCCCAGGTGCGCCAGGATCAGGTTCATCTCCGGGAAGGCGCGCGCCACCGCGTCCACGCGGATCGGCCGCATGCGGTCGGAGTTCACATCGCGCCGCTTGTCGGCCGGCGTTCGCATGGAGATGCCGGTGTGGAACAGCACCGGCAGACCATGCTTTTCCGCGCGCTCGTAGACCGGGTAATGCGCCTTGTCGTCGTAGGCCGAGAACGGGTTGTGCAGCTTGATGCCGCGGAAGCCCTGGCGCGCAAACTCATCCACGATCTCCGGCGGATCGGCGCCGAGCTGGATGAATCCGAAACCGATGATCCGCTCCGGATGCGCCTCCATTGCTTCGCGCACCTTCTCGTTGGTTTCCATGTCGAAGCCGTCACCGGCCGTGAACAGGCAGGTCTTGTCAATGCCCAGGCGGTCCATCTCGGCGAGCAGGCGCGGCACGAAGTTGGCCTGGCGCGCGTAGTGCGCATGGATGTCAATGACCATGGCTTATTTTTCGTCAACGAAATGAAGCACGCCGAACTTTTCCGGAACGTGGAACGTGTCGGACTCGGTGTCGCACCAGGCGGACAATTCCTCCGGCCGGCCTTCGGGCCGGTCGTAGCGGTAAAAGTTTACCCGCCAGCGGTCGCCGGGCCTGGGTGGCAGCGGCGCGCCGCCGGCCGCGTCGCGTAGCCCTTCCCAGGGGATGGCCAGCTCCACGCTCCAGCCCAGGTCGCGGTCGAGGTCCTCGTCGCGGATCACGTGCACGGCATGTTCCAGGCCGCGCAGTTGCCAGCGCCCCCAGGTGTCCCAGTCCCATTGGCCGCGCGGCAGGGAAATGTTTTCCACCAGGACGTCGCAGACGGCATTCTGAGGATTAATCTGAAGCTCGGCGTAGGGCCGGCCCAGGCCGCCCGGATCAATGAAGACCTCCATCACCTCTTCATGCCACAGAGGGACGTCGCGCGTTTCGGTGGCCCAGACGCTGTCATCCACGCCTACCATGCCGATATAAAGATGCCGCGCGTCCCAGAGCGCCATGGCCTGCGTGCGAAAATGCAGCGGCCCGCCGTAGCCGTGAAAATCATCGGCGCGGGCGCAGACCGTCCAGGCCAACTCATCCAGACGCCCGTCAATGCTGATCGGGCTGGCGGGGCGCCGGCAGGTATAGGTCTTCATCATTCAGCCCGGAGAAATGCGCGGCTTCTCCGCTACGTAGTCCACCATCACCAGGCGCAGGTCCGGGTGGCGCTGCAGGATGGAGGCCGGGTAGCGCGGCGTCACCGGACCGTAGAACACGCGGCGCATCACCGCCGACTGCCAGGGGCGCATCAGGTAAACCCGCATGGTCGCGGCCTTCATGATTTCGGTCATGCCGATGGTTACAGCCATCGGCGGGATGGATTCGATGTCGCCGCCGGTGCAGCCGAGCGCGCTCTGCGTGCGCGTTTCGGGGGTGAGGGTCACCAGCCGGGTCGGCAGCTCGAAGTAAGAATCATCCTGCGGCTCGCCGGGCGCGGGTGGAACGTTGAAGG
>JBKKAI010000166.1:0-3290 GCA_046714815.1 Terriglobia bacterium
GCCACCCCAATCCCGATGATACATCGGAAAGTAAGTTAGAAGAGGTGCAATTTCTTTGACAGGATACACACCTGCATGGTGTATATCATCACATGACCAGACCCGTTTTTTCGAAGATTGCCAGTCACGTCGATGTCGCGCTCCAGACCGCCGAAGACGTCACAGCCCACGGCGGCGCCGTCATCATCGATGCCCTCGCCCGCGATTTCGGGCTCTGGGACCGGATCAAAGCCGTGCCCCTGCTCGATCATCGCACGGACAAGTCCCGCGGATTCAGCCCGGAAGTCATCATCGCGCAAATCGTTTTGAGCTTCTGCACCGGAGGCATCAATATCGAAGATGCCGGACGCCTTGCCGGCGACACCGCCCTCGGTCAACTCCTTGGACTCCCCCGCATGGCCGATGCCTCCACGATCAATCTGTGGCTCAACCGCCAGTCCCGCGAGGGCAGCGACGCTCTTTGGAAAATCATCCGCCAATTCGTGTCATGGGTCATCGCAAGGGCTCCCAAAGAGCGCCTTCTTCATCAAGGCAGGCTCGAGAATTTTTTCGACGACACGCAAGTCGAAGTGGATGGTCACCACTTTGAAAACACCGCCAAAAACTACGAGGGAGATATCAGTTATTCATGGCAGACGTTCTGGACGGGTCCGTTCATTGCCGCGGCCCGGATGGATAAAGGCAGCGTGGAACCCAGCGCCCACCTCGCCTTCCTGCTCGACGATGCCAAATCCATCTGGGAACCGTTCGCCAAAAAGGGCGAGGCGCACTTCTATGCCGACAGCGGATCGAGTGCCGGCAAGTATCTCAACAAGATCGATCAGCGCGGCTGGGGATGGACCGTCAGCTATAACAAATGGACAGGCCCCCTCGACAAGCTGGCCGAAGCCACGCCGGGGGATCAGTGGAGCGAGGCCATCAACGCCATCGGCCGCAAAGGCGAAGCCCTCATCGAGCAGCACACCTGGCTGCGCCATCAGCCCGGGGAAGACTGCGAACGCGGTCAGGACTTCGCCTGTGTGCGCTACCGTGCGGCCGATGGCGGCGAGCTGCTGTGGCGTTACGCCTACATCGTCTGCGGGCAGCCCGGCGGACGTCCGGCTCCCACCCGCCAGCCGGAGGAAGCACGCAACGTATTTCCCCTCCACCACCACAAGGGCGAACTTGAGCACGGGTTTACCAACCTGCTCACCGACCTTGATTTGCACCACCCGCCCTGCAGCCGGTTTGCCGCCAACGAAATGTGGTATACCCTCGGCGCACTCGCGCACAACCTGCTGCGGGCCGTGCAAATTCTCCATCTGGAATCCGCGCAGCAGTCGCACCGGCTGCGGCAACTGATCCGCTGGTGGATGACCGTTCCGGTGAAACTGAGCCGGCACGCCCACCGGACCAGTGCCCGCTACTACGTGCCCAAAGCCACGCTCACATGGTGGCGGGTGATGCTGGAAAAAGTCTGGCCGCGGCGGCCGCGGGGCCGGCCGGCGGGCAGCGGATAGGATCGCCGCCGGCAGAGCCGCCACGCGCCGGAGATCCCGCGATGAGCAGCCGCGAAAATCCGCCGGCCAGGACCGCCGCGCCCGCAGGCAGCGAAGCCCGGCACCGGGCCCTCCGGAAACCCGCCCGCCAGTGTCGCCGGAGGCGCCGCTGCCGCCAGCGAGCCGTGAAAATCCGGCGAACCAGTCGGCAGACAACCGCCCTAACTTATCTCAAGCCGGTGAAACCCGGTGTTGGGACCCTATCATCAGGATTCGGGGGTTCGCATGCTCTTCGGTAATACCGCTTGCGCCGGGGCGAGATTGGGAGAAGATGGAGGCGCGACTGCCTGCAAAAAGGGTGGGAACGGCAGTGCACTAAGGGGTAATTTAGTATTCAGTGGTGAACTCAAAAATCCGGTCAATCGGACACTGTCGTGGTCATCACAGCGGTCGTGAATACAAAAACAAGATATGAATACGAAAATGTATGTGGGGAATCTCCCCTTTAGTGCCACAGAGAGCGAGTTGCGTGACCTGTTCTCCCAATATGGAGCAGTAACGGATATCCATCTCCCGATGGATCGCGACACCGGCCGGCCCCGTGGCTTCGCCTTTGTCACGATGGACACGGACACGGCGATGACGAAGGCCATCAACGCGCTGAACGCCAAAGACTGGAATGGGCGTGCCCTGGCCATCAACGAGGCTCGTCCCAAGGAAGATCGGCCCGGTGCAGGTGCCGGTGGCGGCGGAGGTGGCCGTGGCGGCAAGGGCGGCCGCTGGTAAATCCTCAACTATCAAGACCACTTAAATGAAAATGCCCGCCGCTTCACGTGGCGGGCATTTTTGCATTTAACGGACCCGCCCCCTCCCGCAGAGCGCTCGACGGCATCGCGAATGGATTTCAGGGGCGTGAAGAAAGAATTGACTGCCGGTTCTGCGTGCTGCCAGGGTGGCAGAAAGGCGTTGATGCCGCGTATGCAAAATCTCTCCCGCCGCCGGATGCTTGAATGGGCGACCAAAACGGTTGCGGCCGGGACGCTGGCACCGGGCGCCATTTTCGCCGGCCATGAGCAAACGCCAGTTTCGCCGGGGTTGGTCAGCGGCGAGCCAACTGCCGAGAAGGCAGGGGCGCAGGTGCTCGCGCGCGGCGGCAATGTGGTGGACGCGATTGTCTGTGCGGCCCTCACCGCGGCTGTCGCTTCACCGCACAACACCGGGATAGGCGCTTATGGCGGGCACATGACCATCGCCCTCGCGAAAGGCGGAAAGATCACCTCGATTGATTTCAACAGCACGGCGCCCGCGGCGGCGCGTGATGACATGTTTTCCCCCGACGAAAAAGGAAATGTGCGCGGCGCGGTCAACCAATTCGGATGGCTGGCCGCCGGGGTGCCGGGGATTCTTGCAGGCATGCAACTCGCCCTCGAACGCTACGGGACGCATTCGTTTCGCGAGTCGGTGGCGCCGGCGATGGAACTGGCGCGCGACGGATTCAAACTGAGCGCGGGACTCGCGGCAAACATGCGGGGCTGCGGCGAGCAGTTCCGCGCGGACGAAGGATCGCGGAAGTTGTTTTTCAAAGACGGCGCGCCACTCAGTGAGGGAGAGACGTTTCGGAATCCCGACCTTGCGGCGATGCTCGCCACGCTCGCGGGGCGCAACTCCGTGGACGCGTTCTATCGCGGCGATATCGCGGAGCGGATCGCGGATGCATTCAAGAAACACGGCGGCCTCGTGACGTCCGGCGACCTCGCAGCGTATCGCGCGATCGAAGTCGAGCCGCTCTCGCTCGCATGGCAGGGTTTCGAC
>JBKKAI010000167.1:0-2878 GCA_046714815.1 Terriglobia bacterium
GAGGCCGCGGACGCCATGGTGAAGGCGGCCAAGGTCACCCTCGTGGGCTACGAGAAGATCGGGTCCGGCTACGTGACCGCGCTGGTGCGCGGCGATGTGGCCGCGGTGAAGGCCGCCACCGACGCCGGCGCCGCCGCCGCCCGCCGCGTCGGCGAGCTGATCAGCGTGCACGTGATCCCGCGCCCGCATCCGTCGCTGGAAGACGTATTGCCGATCGGCAAGAGCCAGGCCGCAGCCGCGAAGTAGCGCCCGGCGGCCGAAGGGATCCGCAGATGATTCTCGCCCGCATTGTCGGCACCGTGGTCGCCACGCGCAAGGACCCTCGCCTCGAGGGCAGGAAGCTCCTGGTGGCCCGGCCCATTTCTCCCCAGGGGAAAGACGAAGCGGGCTACACGGTGGCGGTGGACACGGTCAGCGCCGGGTTCCGCGAGACGGTGCTGATCGTCACCGGCGGCTCGGCGCGCATGGCCGCCGACTGCAAGGACCTGCCGGTGGATGCCGCCATCATCGGGATCGTGGACAACGTCGAAATTGATCCGGGCAGCAAAGAAACATGATGCTGGCGCGCGTGGTGGGCCGCGTCTGGGCCACCGTAAAAAACGACAGCCTCGAAGGGCGCAAGCTGCTGTTGCTGCAGCCGGTGAATCCGCGCGGCGAGGCCCGCGGCAAGCCGCTTGTCGCCATTGACGCGGTGGGCGCCGGCGCCGGAGAATTGGTCTATTATTGCCGCGGGCGCGAAGCCGCCACGCCGTTCCTTCCCAGCGAAGTCCCCACGGAAGCGACCATCGTCGGCATCGTGGACCAGGTGAATGTCCCGGTGAATAAGTGATGATCGCCGCCGGCGCCGAAGGTGGCTCGTGATTATTGCCCGCGTCATCGGCGATGTGGTCGCCTCCCAGAAGCATCCCTCGCACGAGCGCCGCAAGATCCTGGTCGTACAGCCGCTGCAGCTCGACGGCAGCAATCGCGGCGAGCCGGTGCTCGCGCTCGACGCCGTGGACGCCGGCGTCGGCGACCGTGTGCTCGTGGTGCAGGAGGGTTTCTCGGCCATGACCGCCGTCGGCCGCCCGCAGTCGCCGATTGACATGTCGGTGATCGGCGTCATTGATTCCATCGTTCTTGATTCGGAATGAGCGCGCCCGGCGAAAAGCATCGCCCCGGCGAAAAGCATCGCCCCGGCGATCGGGAGCGCGCCGAAGAAGCTGTCGCCGCGCTCTGCGTCCGCGGCGCGGGCCTGGCCACGTTCGACGCCGACGGCGTGCTCTGGCGCGAGGACTCCGGCAACAGCTTCCTGCTCTGGCAGATCGAGAACCACCGGCTTCTGCCCGGCGCGGAAGAAGAAGCGCGCCGCGCGTGGAACGCCCACTGCCGTGGAGAGTACGGCGAGCTGGAGCTGGCCGTGCTTTGCGCTTCGTGTCTTCGCGGGCTTTCCGAAGCGCAGGTGGATGCCGACGCGCGCGCTTTTTTCGACGGGCACATCCGGCCGCACATCATCCCCGAAGCGCAGACCTGGGCGCGGCGCCTCGACGACGCCGGCGTCGAGGTGTGGCTGGTGTCGGGCAGCCATCGCTGGCTGATCGCCGCCGGCGCGCGCGCCCTGGGCATTCCCGACGGCCGGCTGCTCGCTGTTTCGGCCACCGCCCGCGACGGCCTGCTGACCGCCGGCATACCCGAGCCGGTGACTTACGGCGCCGGCAAAGCCCAGGCAATCCGCCGGCATTTCTCCGGCCGGCGCCCTGACCTGGCGGCCGGCAACACGCTCGCCGACCGCTTCATGCTCGAGCTCGCGCGCTTCCCCATCGCCGTCGAGCCCGACGAAGGACTCGCCGCGCTCGCCCACGCCCGCGGCTGGCCCATCGTCCGTTTCGATTAGAATGAACCGGTCGGGTTTGAGGATTCTTCTATGTGGCGAAGCAGCTTCTCAGTCAGCGCAGAGGCGCAGAGGACGCGGAGGATGCGGCCTCGTGTTTGTTCTCTGCGTTCTCGGCGCCTCAGCGGCAAGTGGTTGATTCATCCCCTGCGTGTGGCAATCCTCTGTATGCTGGCAGGCATGCTTGCTTCCGCCCAGGATCTGCCGCGCTACTCGGTCCGGCGGACGCCTTCGCGAATTTCGATTGACGCGAAACTGAACGAGGCCGCGTGGAAGCGGGCGCCGCTGGTGGGAGATTTCCACTTCAACCGCTGGAAAGAAGGAGAGAAGGAAAAGACCGACGTTCGGCTGCTGTGGGACGACAAGAACCTGTACGTTGCCTACTACTGCCACGACCGCCACATCTCCGCTTCCGTAACGAAGCGCCATGGACCGGTCTCACAGGACGACTGCGTCGAGATCTTCCTGAGCCCGAACCCACAAAAGGTCCGCAACTATTACACGTTCGAGATAAACGCTATCGGCACGATGTTGAATCGCTGCAAGACCGACTGGTGGACAGGCCCTCCGACCTGGGAACCCGAGGGCGTACGGTACCGCACTTCGCTGCACCGCACTCGGCCGAAACAGGAATCCGCCGCGGACCACGACTGGACGGTGGAACTGGCCATTCCCTTCAAGAATTTCGCGCGCGATGCCGCCCACGTCCCGCCTCGCGACGGCGACACCTGGCGGATCAATCTTTATCGCACCGGCGGGATTACGAACCGGCAGAGCAGCTCCTGGTCGCCGCTGCCCGCCGGCGCCAACTTCCACACTCCGGAGTCTTTCGGCTGGATCGAATTCTCCACCCGCTGACGGCTGTAGCACAGGCATTCCTGCCTGTGCCGGTAAGGAAGCCGCCGTTTCAGTAGATCAGCTTGATCCCCAACTGGATTCGCCGCGCATAACCGCTGGTGCTGGCGATGGTCCCGAACGCGGTGCTGTACTGGTCCGTATTCGGGTTGG
>JBKKAI010000168.1:0-6790 GCA_046714815.1 Terriglobia bacterium
CGATGGCGCAAAAGCGGATCATCGCTCTGGCCAACCGCATCGGCAGGCCGGTGATCACCGCTACGCAGATGCTGGAATCGATGATCGAGCATCCTCGTCCCACACGCGCCGAAGCCAGCGACGTCGCTAACGCGATTTTCGACGGCACCGACGCCGTCATGCTTTCCGGTGAAACCGCCAGCGGAAAATACCCGCGCGAAGCGGTGGAGATGATGGCCCGCATCGCCGTGGAGGCCGAGGAGCACATGCGGCGCGTGGGCTGGCTGCGGCGGCCCACCGGCCGCGAATCCAATATCGCCGAGACCATCACCGAAAGCGCCGCCCACGCCACCAGCGAGCTGGATGTGAAGGCCGTCCTGGTCTTCACGCGCAGCGGCTCTTCCGCCCGCATGATCTCGAAGTACCGTCCCATCCCGCCCATTCATGCCTTTTGCCACGAAGAGCGCGTCTGCCAGCGCGTGGCGCTTTACTGGGGCGTGGTTCCCCGCTTCATGCCGCTGGTCGGCGATACCGACTCCACCATCGCCGCCGCCGAAAAGATCCTGCTGGCCGAGAAGGCGGTTGCCGCTGGAGACACCGTCGCCGTCGTGGCCGGCAGCCCGTTCGGCACGCCCGGCGGTACAAATATGATGAAGCTTGTCGTCGTCGGCGAAACGCACGCCCGATAGTCATGAAGTTCAGCGGCAACTCGGAGCTTAACGCTCCGCGTGGCCGGGGGTTTGAGCAGGCCTGTTTTTCCTGAAACCCGGTTCGGCCAACTGCCGTCTCAATAGCTTCTTCTCAGCCGGTTCAGGAAAGGGGCGGGTGGCTCAAAACCGTGAACCCGTAGTAGAATAATGGTTTCCTAAAGTAGCACAGGCATTCCTGCCTGTGCCTTCCGGAGGGACCGCACAGGCAGGAATGCCTGTGCCACGCGCGAGGAGTGTGCCTGTTGAGGAATTTACATCCTGGGAGATGTCCTGCTTGAATCGTTCCGGAGCCCTTGGGTTAACCGTCCTGTTCCTGCTATCTTTCTCCCGCGTTCCCCCGGTGGGCGCGGGTGTGGCCCCGACGCCACAGGCCGTGGTGCAGTCCAACCCCGCCCAGAAAGAAACCATCATTGAAAGCGTTCGTTTTCTTGGGAACCGGCGCATCCCGGCCGAGACGCTGCGCGCCCGCATTTTTTCGAAGGTCAACGACGTTTACGACCCCGAGGCCCTGCGCCGCGACTTCATGTCGCTTTGGAACGCCGGGTTCTTCGAAGATGTCCGGCTGGAAGTGGAAGACGGGCAGCGCGGGAAGCTGATCGTCTTTAACGTCAAAGAAAAACCCACCATTCGCACCCTGGAGTACAAGGGCAACAAGTCAATGACGACCTCGGAGATCCTGGACCGCTTCAAGGAGCGCAAGGTGGGGCTGACCACCGAGAGCCCCTACGACCCGACGAGGATCCGGCGGGCCGAGGTCGTGTTGCAGGAAATGCTGGCCGAGAAGGGCCGCCCCTATGCCACCGTGAAGGCGGAGCCGAAGCGGGTGCCGCCCAACTCGGTGATGCTGAGCTTCGTCATTGACGAAGGGCCCAAGGTGAAAGTGGGCAAGATCGTGTTCGAAGGGAACACGGTGATCAACGACCGCGTGCTGCGCTCGGCGATGAAACACCTCAAGCCGATCGGCATCCCCAAATCCATCATTCTCGAGAATATCTTCAGCCGCACCTATGACCAGAGCAAGGAGGCCGAAGACCTGGAGCTGGTCCGCGGAAAGTATCAGGACCGCGGCTATTTCACCGCCCTGGTGATGGAACCGAAGAAGGACATGAAGGACACCGGCGGCGGTTTCAAGATCCCGCTGTTCTATCCCAACAAGCCGGGCAAGAAGGTGGACCTGGCCATCTCCATCCAGGAAGGCGACGAGTATCGGATGGGGAAGATGACATTCACCGGCGTAAAGTTTTTCCGCCAGCCCGAGGCGTTTATGCGGCCGATGTTCCAGATGGCCGAGGGGGACATTTTCAATGTCTCCAAGGTCCGCAAGGGCCTCGAGAACCTGCGCAAGGTCTACGGCGAGTTCGGGTTCATCAACATGGTGCCCACGCCCGACACGGACCTGGACCGGGACAACAAGCGCATCAACATGACCTTCAACATCGAGGAGGACAAGCAGTTTTTCGTCCGCCGCATCGAGTTCAGCGGGAACACGACCACGCGCGACAAGGTGATCCGCCGCGAGTTGCTGCTCGATGAAGGGGACATGTTCAACAGCCGGCTGTGGGAAGTGAGCGTGCTGCGCCTGAACCAGCTCGGCTTCTTCGAGCAGCTCAAGCCCGACGCCGCCAACATCAAACCGGACAACCGCACCGGCCTGGTGGACATCAACCTGAAGGTGCGCGAGAAGGGCAAGAACACCATCGGACTCACCGGCGGCGTCAGCGGCATTGCCGGCAGCTTCGTCGGCCTGAACTATTCCACCAACAACTTCCTGGGCCTGGGCGAGACCCTGACCTTTTCGGTGGAAATGGGCAGTCGCGAGCGCGACATCCTGTTCGGGTTCACCGAGCCGTTCCTGTTCGACCGGCCGCTGCAGACCGGCTTCACCATCTTCGCCCGCCGCTTCAGCTTTGACCAGGCGCGCGAGGCTTCCATCTTCGCCGGGCGCAACCTGATCCCCATCTTCAGCCTGCTGGGCAGCGACAACATCCAGAACTTCCGGCAGTCCAGCGTCGGCTTCACCACCTTCGCCAGCTATCCGCTGCGCCGCGGCTTCTCCCGCGTCAGCCTCACCTACGGCTATGATACGTCGAGCATCAAGACGTTCAGCGCGTCGTCGCGGCAGTACTTCGAGTTCCTGAATTTCCGCGGGGTCAGCGGGCCCAATGCGCTGGAGGGCATCAAGACCAGCAAGATCATTCCCAGCTACGTCTTCAACACCATTGACCACCCGCTGAACCCCACCACCGGCCGCAGCCTGATCGTCACCGGCGAGCTGGCGGGCATCGGCGGAAATGTGCGCCTCTACCGCCCCACCGTGTCGTTCACGATGTTCAAGCCGGTGCAGAAGAGGCGAAACACCCTCGGCTTCCGCCTGCTGACTTCGTTCATGAGCGGGTACGGCGGCAAGGTCGCTCCGCCGTTCGAGCGCTTCTATATCGGCGGCGAAACCGACGTGCGCGGCTTCGACATCCGCACTGTCAGCCCCATCGCTTATATCGCCGACGAAGCCACCATCAACGTCGTGAATGAGGATGGCACCCCGCGCCTGACGCCGGTGGTCGTCAACGGCGAGGTGCAGCAGGTCCCCCAAACCGTCACCTATCCGGTGAATCGCCTGATCTTCCCGGGCGGAGATTTGCAGGCCATCGGCAACTTCGAGTACCGCGTGCCCATCTTCGGCCCGGTGACGCTGGCGGCGTTCTTTGACGCCGGCCTGAATACCGTGTGGCGGCCCAACCAGCTTTCGATGAGCCCGACGCGAATCTCGGAACTCTCCTCGCTGTTCCCAGCCTCGGATTTCCCGGCGCGCCTGGCGCTGCTGCCGGGGACCAACCGCCAGCTTCGCACCTCGACCGGCCTGGAGCTTCAAGTATTGTTGCCGATCGTCAACGCGCCCTTTCGCCTGTACTGGGCCTACAACCCCAACCGCCTGGTAACCAACCTCGCGCCGCCGATTGTGTTCGACCGCAGCCTGTTCCCCAACGACCTCACCTACCGGCTGGCGGTGGCTTCCTCGCCCAACGTGCGCTGGGAGGAGCCGCTGAAGACTTTTCGCTTCACGATCTCCCGGACTTTCTGATGGCGCCGATGGAGCCGATGGCGGGCAGCATTGCGAAGTCCGGGCCGCCGTACTATACTCAGGGAACCAGTTCAGGTGGGTCCCGATTCACACGTCTAGGAGTTTGGATGAAAAAGCAGGCTTTTGTTCTCTCGCTCGCCTACGCCCTCGGTTTGGGTCTTGCGGGCAACGTTTCCGCGCAGGCCCCGGCCGCTCCGGCCGCTCCGGCGGCCGCGGTCAAGTTGGGTATCATCAATATCCAGCGCGCGATCATCGAGTCCAACGAGGGTAAGAAGGCTGCCCAGAAGCTGCAGGAGCAGATCTCTCCCAAGCGCAATGATCTGCAGGGCCGCCAGGCGGAGATCGAGAAGCTGCAGAAGCAGCTTCGCGAGCAGGAAAAGACTTTGAGCGATGAGGCCCGCGGCAACCTGGTGCGGCAGGTGGAGACCAAGACCAAGGAATTCACCCGCATCAACGAGGATTACAGCAACGAGGCGCAACAGGCCGAGGCGCAGGTGATTAACGAGATCGGGCAAAGAGTGATGAAGGTGCTGGACGAGTTCGCCCGCAAGAACGGCTACCACGTGGTGCTCGATGTCAGCTCGCAGCAGACGCCGGTGCTCTGGGCCGCGAGCTCGGTGGACGTCACCGACGAGATTATCAAGCTGTTCAACGCCGTTTCGCCCGGCGCGTCGGCAGGCCCGGCGGGTAACCCGCCGGCTGCCGCTTCGGGGACACCGCCGGCGGCCAAGCCGCCCGCCGCCAAGCCGGCGATAACGCCCGGCACGCCCGCCGCTCCGGCCGCGAAAAAACCGGCGGCTGCGCCGCCCCGCTAAGTTCCTACCCTCGCGGATGAACATCGCCCCAAGCCGTATGGCGGCTCTGTTCATCCGCTTCCTTGTCTTCACCGGTTTCACCGTCGCCCTCGCCGCCGCTGCACGGCCGGCCGCGCAGCAGCCGGACTCCGCCTTCGACAATGTTTTCGACGAATACCTCGCCGGCTACTGGAAGGCAAACCCGGCCGGGGCGGCGACTCCGGCGGGCGTCCACACCCATGACGCCGGTCTGGAGGACTTCACCGCGGCGGCCATCCAGTCGGAAATCCAGCGCAACCGCGGTTTCCTCCGGCGCTTCGAGCGCCTGGCAGCGGGTTCGCTGCCGCCCGGTCACCGCGTAGACCTGGCGATCGCCCTCGACCATATCCACCTGGCGCTTCTGGACCTCGAGGAGATTCAATCCTGGAAGCGAAATCCGCTGGGTTACGTTTCGCTGCTCCGCGGGTCGGTCGAGGCGCTCGTCAAACGCGAATTTGCGCCCGCTGAGCGCCGCTTTCGCGCCGTGGCGGCGCGGCTGAAGCTGTTCCCGCGCGCGCTCCTCCAGGCTCGCGCCAACCTCGACAACCCACCCGAAGTTCAGACGCGCGAGGCCGCCGAAGCGGCTCGGGGCCTGGCCGATTTCGTGGAGAAAGATCTGCCGCAGGCCGCGGCCGGGCAGGGCAGCGGCCGCAAGCTGCAGCGCGAGGTGGCCCGCGAATCCGCGCGCGCCGCGACGGCATTGCGGCAGTTCGAAGCCTGGCTCCAGTCCAATCTGTTGCCGCGCTCCACCGGGTCCGCGGTATTGGGCGCCGAAACATACGGCCGCAGGGTCCGTCACCTCGGGAGCGCACTCCCTCCGGCGGAATTGCTGGCCGCGGCCGAGCGCGAACTCGAAGCCACGCTCGGCGAGATGCGCCGCGTCGCTGCCGCTGTGTCGCCCGGACGCCCTCTCCCCGATGTGCTCGCAGAGTTGTCGCAACAGCAGATGCATCAGCGGGACGTGGCCGCCGCCTTCCGGAATTCGGTGGCCGAGGCACGGCGCTTTGTCGCCGAAAAGAAGCTTGCTCCGCTGCCGCAGACGGACCGCCTGCGCGTGCTGGCGGCGCCCGCTTTTCTGAATTCGGACGGCGCGTTTCTCGATCCGCCCGGCCCATTCGAGTCTGACCTGCCGTCGTTTTTCTACTTCTCCACCGGTGCGCAGCCACTTTCATCGAGTGTCGCGCGCGAAACCTATCCGGGCCGCTACACGCAACTCGAGCAGATGAACCGCAGTCCCCGGCTGGCGCGCAAGATATTCGCCAGCCGCGCTTTTACGGAAGGGTGGGCGCACTACTCCGAGCAGGCGATGTCGGAGGCCGGCTTCGCGTCCGATCCCAAGGCGCGCCTCGCGCGGCTTCATAACGCGGCCTTGGCGCAGCTCAGCGCCATCGGCGACGTCCGGCTGCACACCGGCCAGCTTGCGCCCGAACAGATCGTGAAGCTGTGGACCGGGCTCGGCCTGGAAGAACCGGATGCGGTCTCGGGCCGGGTGCGCTTCATCCTGCTGTACCCGGCCGCTGCTTCGGCCGGTTACAGCGGGAAGCTGGAGATCCTCCGCCTGCGCGAAGAAATGAAGAAGAAACTCGGCCCCGCCTTCGTCCTCGGCGAGTTTCACGAGGCCCTGCTTAGCCTCGGCGCGCCGCCCGTCCACCACGCCAGCACGCTCCTACTTTCCAAATAACAGATTCAGAAGGGCTTGCATGTTTAGGTCCGTTTTAATTGATATTCATTAGAAACGATGAAACAATGTTAAACATGAAGAAAAATGAATCAGAAACAATCCTCGTCGCTGATGAGGTCTGGATTGCCACAGCACTGCTGCATCGAGAGCAGCCTGAACGCGCTGATTTCACAATTCAGGAGATCGTGGCTCGTCTCAGCCAGGAAAACGTCCACGGCGACCTCCGGCCCGGAGTGAATCCGCATGCGGCGTCACACTGCGTGGCTAACCGGGCCGCGAACCCCGCGGGTTACCGAATGCTCTTCGCGACCGGCAAGCATACCCGGCGGCTTTACCAGCCCGGCGACATTGTTCACCCATCGCGGCGAGGAAAAACCACCCCGAGCGCAGAGCAGCTTCCTGAACGCTACCGGGGTCTGCTCGTGTGGTACGAGAAAGAGTTTCTAAAGCTACCACGGCAAGACAAGCCAGCGTCCGACCCGATTCTCGCCCTGAGAGGAGTCGGCAA
>JBKKAI010000169.1:0-8371 GCA_046714815.1 Terriglobia bacterium
TCCCCGCACAGCGGGCCAGACGGGGCCGCCAGGACCCGGCGGGAGAATCCTCTCGCTCCGATACTCCCCGGAAAGCATAGAAGACCGCAGCGCTGAGGATCACGAGCGCGTTCATCATGGCGATATGGAGGCTTCCGGCCAGGATGGGCAAGCCGGAAAGCAGCCCCGCCATGCAGGCGTTCCAGGTGCGAGAAGCGCCGCCGTCAGCGCGCAGCGCCCGCAGCAAAAAAATGAATATCAGCGGCAGCCAAATCGCGGCGTCCAACATGTACGGCCAACCAACCCGGCCCACGAAGCCGCTGAAGGTGAAACAAAGGGCGGCTGTAAACGCGGGGAAGCCGGCAAGTCCGAGTTCTTCGGCCAGTAGAAACATGAACCATGCCGCCAGGACATGGGCCAGAACAAAGAGCCAGTGGAGATGTTGAGGCGACAAGAGACCGGACCGATCCAGCGGTAAAACGTAAAGAATCAATTTTAGCGGGTAAAAAACACCCGTTTGCATCTCTCCAATGAAGGTATGCCCGGAAAAGGTATGAGGGTCCCAGAGCGGCGGGATGCCCTGCTTCACGGTGGCGGATGCGTAATGGTCCCAGGCATAGGCGACGTTGGCGCCTTCATGATCCAGGAGGAGTGAGAACTGGCGTGTGAAAACAATCTTCCAGAAGAAAAGAAGCACGGCTATCGAAAGCAGCAGCAGCCATCTTGTTCTGGGTCTCATCGTGTCAGCGGCGCCTCCGGAGCGTTACGCTCCGGGTGGCGGGAATGCGGTTCGTCGCCGGGGCGTCCGGGCTGCCGCTCCAGCCTGAGAATGTTGCTAGCGCGCCCGCCGGCGATCAATTGCACCGGGCAGGCGCCGGAAAGCCGGCGCGGAAGGCGGATCCTCACAAAGAAGAGTCCGGGTTGGCGGCCGCGTGGCCGCAGGCGGCAGTCGTCAACCTTGACGGGAGTTCCGGCGACCAGGACCCGGCAGCTACGGGTCGGGCGGCCATCGGAGGTCACCGGCCCCAGGCCGGTAGCGAGAAGGGCGATCCGCCCGCCGGCGCGGGGCGTGCCGATGGTGGCGGCGATTCCCTGCCCCGTCCCGTCCCTGGAGAACAAACCCGGGCTCGTCAAACCGAGGGTTACGATATTCTCCGGGCCTGTTTTTGCACCGTGCATCACCCGAAAGGCAATCGCCATTCTGTGCAGGCACGCCGGTATCCAGCCTGTCAGTTGGTGCTCGGAAACATGGGATAAGGGAACCTCCGTTCCATTCGCCCGCAACGCCAATTCGGGACCGGACAGGTTTGTGCCGAAGATCGCTACGAGCGAACCGGCGGAAACGAGCGGCTTGTAGCTGGCCGCGTTCACAACCCCGTGCGGATTGATCGTGGGAATCCCCCGGCCAGCCGCCCGGCTGGACGGCCACCAAAAAAGAGACGGAGTCGCGAGTGAAAGATCTGTGAGCCTCTCGTCATGCATGTTCTCCTGCTCGTCCCATTCGCGGGCGGTGATCCTGGCGCTGATCCAACCGCCGAAGAACGGGTTTCGCTTGCGGCATTGGGGGCACCTGTAGGTCCCCAGGCCGGCAGAGCGCCGGAGGCTGGCGCGCGGGTGTCCGGCTCCGCAGCCACTGCAAACGTTCACGTACTCCCGGCGATTTACGGTGGCGAGATGCGCGGCCGGTTTTCCGAAATAGCAGGCCCATCCGTAAATCGAGGTATGAGTGCCAAGCAGGGAGTCGAGAAGCCGTGTGCCGAAGTTCACCAGGCCCAGCAGGACGTCGCGCATCCAGCCCGGGACGTACTTCAGCAATTGAGAACGGCGGGGGAGATGAATGGCGATTTCCGGGCAGGGACGGAGAAAGGAGAATGAGGCATACAGACGCCGCGCGTAAAGCAGTTCCAGGTCGGTGTTTTGTTCGACCATGGTCTGAAAACCCGCAAAGCTGAACCGCTGCACGTGGCCGCCGCCCAGAGTCCAGAGGCGATAGAGGCGGTCGCTCCAGGCGCGCCCGTCCGGAATGGTGGTGAACAGGACGCCGTCCGGGCGCAGGACACGGGCCACCTCACGGACAGCGGACGCCGGGTCGGCTAGATGTTCGAACAGGTGGCTGCCGACGACGACGTTGATACTGTTGTCCCGCAGGGGCAAGGCCGATGCGGTTCCGACGACAGATGCCAGGCGGTCGGAATCCTGGCTGCTCCCGCGCTTCGACCGCTTCGTGTCTACGGCGATGATCCGGCAGGGATAACGGCCGTAGAGGAAACTGCCCTCGCCGGCCCCGAGGTCGAGCACTCGTCCACCGGCGCCGAGCCGGGAGAGAAGGTCATCCACTTAGGGGTCACCGCTGGCGACTGGCGTACGGCTCTGCAAGCGGCTGCCGGCCGCCGGCAGATCCCGCACTGCATCGTGGTCCTGTGCGAGGTGCGGACGGCTGCGGAAATGGACGCCGAACCGTGTCCGCAGTCGCACGCCGGCAAGCACAAGTGCGCCGGCAACCAGACGCGCCGGGTACAGGAGCAAGTGCGCCATGTGCCGCATCCAGAAGCGGCCGTTCCGCTCCGTCAATGCCTGATAAAAAATGCGGTGGCGGAGGCGCCAGAACGTGTGCCGCCACAACATGGACAGATGGCGGGGGAAATAGGCGTCCCCGTTCTCGTTGTAGACTTCGCGGAGGCCCAGGGGCAAAAAGACACCGCTGGCCTTCAGAGAAGCATAGCCCTCATTCGTACACGGGATAACGAAGTGGCCGGAGCGCCGCCTACCGGTACTGAGCTCCCACAAGCCGCGCCAGAAGGCGCTCGACGACGGCTGGATCACCGTATAGCTGTCAAACAAGTGGGCCACCGGCACGGCCAGCCGGCCGGGCAGCAGTCCATGGATCGGGGCGCGCGGATACCGCCGGCGCAGATCGGCGACGATGGTTTTCAGGTACAAGCCCGACGCCGATCCCAGGACGGTGACGCGGGGCGGCCGGCGCGTCATTCGATTGGCGAGCCGGCGGCCCAGATGGGCATACAGCGCGCCGAAATCACGGCCACGGCAGAAATCGCCGTGTTCGTTATGGAACTCGCGGCGGCCCAGAGGCAGGAGCCAGAACACAGCCTTCAGCAGGGCGTTCCCTTCACCGGTGAACGGGAAGACCATGTGGCCCGAGCGCCCACGTCCGATCATGAAGGACAGAATCGAGCGGTAGGTCCGCGCCGATGTCGCCGACAAGACGACGGCCGAGTGAAACAAAGACGCCTGTTCGGCCCCATACCGGGGCAAAAACCCGTGAAGCGAAGCGCCAGGATGGCGCTGCTTCAGGTCCCCAACAATCTCCGCGAGTCGCGCCGGCGTGGTCGTTCCCAGAACGCAGACTCGATTCGGCACGCTATTCCAGGCGTGGCGCAAGAGAAGGTGAACCTCGCGCGGCGAATAAAAGTCGCAGTTATCGTTGTAAATCTCGCGGCTTCCGAGCGGCAGGCACCACACCAGCAGCTTCGGCCACAGGACTCCCTCGCCGGTACAGGGGAGGGCCAGCGTCGAAAAGCGAGGACGGCGGCGGGCCGCGGCCAGGAAGCCGGCGGCGCTGAGCGGGCCCCGTGTATCCACGGCCAGGCGCGGCGCGGACGCCGGAAGCAGCGCATGAACGGAAGCGCCCGGATAACGTTGCCGCAGGTCGGCCAGTATCCGTTCCAGCCTTTCGGGGTCAGCCGTGCCGACCAGGCAGATGTCGCCCGGCCGGCGTCCCCAAGTCTTGAAAGCCAGCCAGAGAAAGCGGTCCACGCGCAGTGACACGGATTGTTTGCCCGGCAGGCGAAACTCGACCTCGCCGCGGAGGGCAAAGGCGAGCAGCTTCAGCGCGGCCGAGTCCCTCGTCGCCAGGCACGTCACCCGTACTGCGCGCGACCAGCCGAGAAACCAGATCAGCCGCAGCCAAACGATCGGCCACATCCAGGTTGAATACGAAACAACCTGCTTCGGGGAGACTCCTGCACGAAGCAGGCGCTCAATGACTTCCCTTCGCCCGTGTCCGGCCACCACCACCCGGCGGGATAGCCCGTCAGCCCCGCCGCGTGGCAGAAAGTCGTCGGGCACACTGCGCATCGCGCCGGCGCCGTTCATGAAAAGGACGTGTTTCACGCCGCGCGCTCCAGGAGGAAATGCTGATAACGCTGGGCGATGGCGTGGCCCTGGCTCTGCAGTCCGTAATGACTCTCGATGAAGCTGCGGGCCCGGCGGCGCAGGCGGCGGCACAATGTGTCGTCTTTCAGCAGCCGCAGCACATCCCGCGCGTACTCGCCCGGAGAATCGGCGGCCAGCAGGTGCTCTCCTTCTTCGGTCCCCAACCCCAGCGGCGCGAATTTGGAGGAAACCACGGGTACACCCGCCGCCATCGCTTCGAGAATCTTGGTTCGGATTCCGCCGCCGGTGAAGATGGGAGCAAGATACACGCGGCTTTGCGCGTACAGCGCCCTCAGGTCCTCGACAAAGCCCCGGTAGTCCACACCGCTGTCGTGCATGAGGCCCAGCATGTGGTTTGAGGCGCCGGCGCCGACGACCGTGAGGCGCACATCGGGCTCAGCCCGGCGGACCTGCGGCCAGACTTTTTCCAGGAACCAGCGCAGGCCCTCCTCATTGGGCGTATGGGGCAGAAAACCGACGAAGACGAGGCTGGGCGACTGCGGAATGTCCACGTGGGGCACGAACTGCTCGCAGTCCAGCAGCAAGAAGGGCAGCGCTTCCACCTTCGCTTCCGGCACCAGTTCCAGCGCCCGGGCGCGCTCTTCTTCCGAAGTGACCAGGATACGGTCGAAGCTGCGCAGGGTGCGGCGATTATGGATGATGGTATCGAAGGAGCCGAGCAACTGAGTGAAGCGCGCACGGCGCGACAGCGACCGTTTCCAGCCGAGGTAGAAATGCCACCAATCCTGCACGTGCGCCCGGACCAGGCGCGTGGTGGGAAGGCCCTCGGCATACTCCGCCATGCTGAGGTATTCCACCTGTACCAGGTCCGGCCGGCTTTCCCGGTACATATCAGCGACAGTCTTTTGAAGCCTCTGGTCCTTCAGGTTGGAGAAGTAGAACGGTGTGGAAGAAAAGGCATCCAGGTGGCGGCGTTCGGGCGGGGCCATCAGCGCCACGTCCTTGCAGATCAGGCGCAGACCGTCTTCCGCCTGCCGCAAGAGCTTCTCGGGACAGAAGCCGGTGAAGAAAATATCGAAGTCCGAGCGCAGGGCGCGCAGATAGCCAAAAATGGCGCTCCCCGCCCCGTGGAAGACCGGGTACGGGGTAACCGGCGAAATGATCATCAGGCGCGGCTTCATTCGATGGCCCGCCAAACCAGCGGCCGGCAGTCGGCCGGCGCGGAATGCTGGTTATGGCCACTCAAATCTATATCGGGCTTCCCTGCTTCGCAACTCCCCCTGTTTCCGGCTCAGAACGTAGTATAGAGTTCAGCCGGATAACGGTGACGGACCGGGCCGGTCTTTCGGCCCACGGCGTAGATGAGGTCGCCCCGCAGATCCCTGGAGTAGCCCGAGGCGGCCATCAGTTCGTCCGCCTGCGCATACCGGGCCGCATCCTCTTCGGCGATCCATCCGGTCTCCAGGCGCTCCACTGCCAGTCCCGAGTTCTCGAACAGGGCGCGGATGTCACGAGGAGCATATTCCCGATTGTGCCGCGGGTCCACCACACCGTTGGGCTTCGGCACAACGTAGGTGTGAAACAGCCCGGGATGAAACCCGTGTAAGAGCGCGTGCAGGCCGCGCAGCCCGATGATGTTGGGAGTGCTGAGGACCAGGCGGCCACCTGGCTTCAGGATGCGGTTGATCTCCGACATCATGTGCATCGGGTCATGGTACAGGTGTTCGATCAGTTCGCAGCACAGGACGGTATCGAAAGAGTTATCCGAGTAAGGGAAGGCGTCCTTCTCGGCGTCAAACAGGTCCACCCAGCAGGAGAAGGTTTCTCCCGTCGAGGAGTAGGCAGATTTGTACTCGGCGCCTCCGGAAGGGCCATAATAGCAGCCGCGAACGTCCGTATAGCCGAGAAACCGGCCCAGAGCCGGCGTGATCTGAAAGTAGCAGCCCATTTCCAGGATGCGCGTGCCACTTTCGGGCGGGCCGGCCGGTGTGATTTCCAGGGTATGCACAAGCCGGTTCAGGTGCAGGCGGGTATAGTCTTCCATCGCGCGGTCGGCGGCGCCGAAAGAGAGGATGTAATCCGCCAGAACCTTCCGATCGGGCAGCCCTGAGGACGAAAGGTGCAATCCGTTGCCGGCTGGGGCCGGACCCGGCGGGCGAGGGGCCTCCGGAGCTCCGGCCGAGCTTGGAACAGCCTCCGAATCGGAGCGGGTAAGAAACTCCGCGTAGCGGCCGGCGGCCTTTGTCCATGAACACTCCTCGATGGCCCAGCGGCGCGCGTTGCTGCCGAGGCCTTCCCGCAACTCCGGCGCTTGTAACAAGGCGGCCAGATATTCCGATATCCAGGTGACTTCGCCGTCGCCGGGAGGAATCTTGACGCAGGCATCTCCGGGGAGTTCGGAAAACGCTCCGATGTCGGAAACCAGAACGGCTTTCCCCAAAGCCATCTCCCGCAGCAGACTACCCGAGGATTCCCCGACGGTCGGATACCGCAGGTTCAGACACACGTCGCAGGCCGCAATGTATTTTGCGAAATCCTCGAGCGGCACGAAGCCGGGAATTTCCACCTGCCGCTCAAGGCCCAGCCGGCTGATCAGCGGCCGCAACGGATAGTGGGGATGCTCCTCACCGACCAGCAGGAGCCGCGTATCGGGAAAGTCACGCACCAGCTTGCCCACGGCCTCAATGGCGCTGTGGATTCGCTTGTACGGTTTCAAAAAGCCAAACGCTCCGACCAGGCGCCCGCCGTTCAGCCCCAGCTCGGCGCGGGCCGTACTGGGATCCACTTGCGCGGGTTCAACGCCGTGGGGAATGCGCGCCAGCGGGAGGGTAAAGCCGGCGGCACGAACAAGGCGCGCCATGTACTCGCTGTGGACGATCGCCGCCCGGCTGTTCTCCAGGAGCCGGCGATTCATGGGGACCCGCGCGTACTCCGGCTCGGTTTCACCGCGCCGCACGCGCTCCGCGTGCGGCAGCGCCCCGGAACCGGCGTTGTACTCCAGTTCGAGGAAATACGCATTCCAGTCGCTCCGGCTGATCGTGGCCGCGGCCAGCAGGTAATGCAGGTTGAACTCGTGCAACATCACCACGCCGGGAGTGCGAAGCGCCGCGTCGTAGATGTAAACGTGCTGCGGGTTGTTGCCGATCTGGTAAAGGACGTTGCCATAGGCGCCGGAAGCGTAATCGGATTCGAATTCACGCCAGTGGCGAATCCTCGCAAACCGCTCCAGGCCGGTATTGGCCGGGGTGTAGTCTTCGATGAAAACGTCAATCTCGAAGTGCGCCGCCAGGCGCGGCAGCAAGGCTTCGCTGTAGTCGGCAATGCCCGACCGTTGGGGCGTCAGCGGGGAAAAATATGCGATTCGCATTCGATCAGTTGGTCCGGCCACCCGGAGCGCAAAGCTCCGGCCGCTCGGCAAGAAACTCGCGCAGTGCGATTCGCCAGTCCGGCAAAGGCCCGATCCCGAGCTCGCGCAGGCGGCCGTCGCTGAGGACGCTGTAGGCCGGGCGCGGGGCCGCGCCGCTGTCCAACTCGGCGCTGGACAACGGCTCGACGCGAACTTCGGCCAGAAGCCCGTTGCCGCGCGCCTCATCCAGGATCGCGCAGGCGAATTCGTAGCGCGAACAGGCTCCCCCGCCCGCGGCGTTGACAATGCCGCGCGCGCCGGAAGCGAGCAGCGCAGCCATTGCGCCGGCCAGGTGCTTCGACCACGTCGGACAGCCGAATTGATCGTTCACAACCCGCAGCCGCTCTCCGCGGCGGGCCCGGCCGAGGATGTCGCCGACAAAATGGTTCCCGTGCCGGCCGTATAGCCAGGCGGTGCGCACCACCAGGCTGTCCGGGTGCTCGACGACGGCCTGTTCGCCCGCCAGCTTCGAGCGGCCATACACTCCCAGCGGGCGCGGTTCATCCTGCTCGGTGTAAGGCCGGCGTCCGGAACCATCAAAGACGTAATCCGTGCTCACGTAAAGCAGGCGCGCGCCGGCCGCCGCCGCGGCGCGCGCGACGTTCCTGGAGCCTTCGCCATTGACGCGCATGGCGGTCTCCGGGTCCCGCTCGCAACCGTCCACATCGGTATTGGCGGCCGCGTGCACCACGGCCTGCGGCCGCGCATCCTTGAAAAAGCGATCCACGGCCCGCGAATCAGCGATATCGAACTCGGCGCGATCCACCAGGATCAGCTCGTGGTGGTTGGGAGGGCAGGACAAGACCTCCGCCAGGTCGCGTCCGAGCATTCCCGCGGCGCCGGTGATCATCA
>JBKKAI010000170.1:0-2672 GCA_046714815.1 Terriglobia bacterium
TGCCGGTGCCGGCGCGTTCGCCGGGGCAGGGGCGGCGGGGGCCGCCGGGCCAGCGGCCGGATTGGCCTTCAGATACTGGACAATTGCGTCGGCGCGTTGGCGGAGGCTCGGCGAGGCCTGCTGTTCCTGGGAAAGCCTTAGATAATCCGCTTCCGCCTGCGCGCGCGATCCCGTACGGAAGTCCACATAGGCGAGCACCTCGGCGGCCGCGAACCGCCACGGATTGTCCGCACCCGTCAGCGGTTCAAGAATGGTCTGGATCACCGTGCGAGGCTGTGCGTCGGCCTCCGCCCATGCAAGGCGCAGCCGGGCGACGCTGGACACCGCGTCGTCGGATGCTGCCGTCAGTTCGCGCAGAAGCGCGATGGCGGGATCGCGCTTGCCTTGCGCGAAATAGGCGCCGGCAAGGTTGAATTTGGAAAGCGTGGCGTAGCCGTCATATCCCGATTTCGACAGCTCCGTGAATTGGGTCTCGGCCTTCGCCGTGTCGGTGGGGGCGATGGTCTGGGCCGCTTGGTACTCGTCGGAAACGAGCTGCCTCTGGTTGGTGTCGTACGCCGTCCAGGCCTGGTAGCCGCCCACCGCGAGAACGAGCAGCGCTGCCGCCCCAATGATGTAATTGCCGTATTTTTTCCAGAGCAGCTCATAGCGCTCTCGGCGGACGTCTTCTTCGACTTCCTGAAAAATGTCGCTCATTCACGTCCTTCGTCCAAGGCGCGGTTCACCGCCCCCAGGCATCAAATCGTTGATCGAACTACGATTAGCGCGTTTCGATGGCGGCAGGCAAAGGCCTATCCCGCCGTCGAACCCTTGCTCATTGTATAGACATTTTCCTGGCTCGGGAAACGCCGGCCACGGACATCGGCTGCATAAGCCTTGACCGCGGCTTCGATTTCACGCCCCAGATGGGCGTATTCGCGCACAAAACGGGGCGGGCTGGGATTGAGGCCCAGCATATCTTCCATGACCAGAATCTGGCCGTCGCAGGCTGGCGAAGCGCCGATCCCGATGGTCGGTATGGCGATCATTTTCGTGATCTTGGCGGCCAACGGCTCAGCCATAGCTTCGAGCACCACCGCGAACGCGCCGGCTTCGGCGATGGCAGTCGCATCGGCTTCGATTGCCGGCCATTCTTCAGCCGTCCGTCCTTGCGTCTTGAAGCCGCCCATCACCTGAACCATCTGCGGCGTCATGCCGATATGCGCCATGACAGGCACACCGCGCTGCGTGAGGTAGCGGATCGTCTCCGCCATCCGCGCGCCACCCTCCAGCTTGACGGCCGAGCATCCGGTTTCCTTCATAACGCGCGCCGCGTTGCGGAAGGCGATCTCCGGGCTCTCCTCGTAAGTCCCGAACGGCATGTCCACGACGACGAGCGCGTGCTTCGCGCCGCGCATCACCGCCTGCGCGTGGAGGATCATCAGCTCCAGTGTCACGCCCAGCGTCGTTTCCATCCCGTGCATCACCATGCCCAGCGAATCGCCGACGAGCATGACGTCCACATACCGGTCCAGCAGCTTGGCGGTGTGCGCGTGATAGCAGGTGAGCGAAACGATCGGCTCACCACCTTTGCGCGCCTTGATCTCGGGAACCGAAATCCGGCGCGATTCACTCGCTACTGACATCGGCGATTGCCTTTTACTCTTTCACGTTGTCCGCGGCATTGCGCGTGCCGTCGGGGGCATAGAAGCTGATCGAATTGGCAAAGCGCAACGCCGCAGGGCCGAAATTGTTGTCCCCGTTGGGAAGGTTAAGCCCACTGATCAAATAAAGCCTTCCCCGATTGTGAAAGATGTTCGAGGTGAGCCGCGCCCCTGTCGGACAATCCACGCCGGTGATCTGCTTGAACCAGGCGACCGCGCCCTCAACCTGGCCGGCCTGACCGCCGACACGTCCCGCGCGGCATGTGACAGTGATAAACCGGCCGAAGATCGACGCGCGGCCGGGTTCGACGCGCGATACCGACTGCCCGCTCAGATCTCCGAGCAGGGTCAGGTTGTACTCTGCTTCACCCAACAGCGTCGCGCCTTCCTCTTTGCGGGTCGGCAAGTCCACGACGGTCGCGACATAGACCGTGTTCTCTTCCTTCACGGTATAGACATGCGCGGTCGCGCCATCGGGGAAGAGCACCGTCCGGTAGTTGGCGCGCGTCATCATCGGATCGGCGGGGAATTCCACCACAAATCCGAGCTCTTTGGTCGGATACTCCTTCCACGCCGCTGCCGCCGGTACGGATGCCACCAAAGCTGCCACAAGCATCAGGCCAATCGGGCGCAAGGTTTCCTCCCTCTTATGCTCGTCCTGGAACTCATGGTAGATTATAGGCGAAACCATGCCCGTCAGGCCATTGTCCAGGGGAACTGTCATGAAATTGAAGATTGCCGGTTGCGCCGTGATCGCCGCGGCCGCTTTCGCCATTCCGGCGCAGGCGCATCACTCGTTTGCCATGTTCGACCAGGAAAAGACGATTTCTATCTCCGGGACGGTGAAGGAGTTCGAGTGGTCGAACCCCCACGCCTGGATTCACCTGACGGTGATCGATGCAACCACCGGGCGTCCCGTGGACTGGGCGTTCGAGATGGGCTCGGTCGGCCAGATCGCGGCCCAGGGCTGGAAGTCGAACTCGATCAAGCCCGGTGACAAGATCACCGTGAGCGGGCACCCCTTGCGGG
>JBKKAI010000171.1:0-8484 GCA_046714815.1 Terriglobia bacterium
CTCCAGCTCAGCCGTACGTTGCGCTGCTTCGGCTCCGCGCTGTAGGCGTAAGTTGGCATCGCCGTGCCCACCTGCCGCACGATGTCCAGGCGGGCTACCGGCGCTGTTCCCACCACGGTGATGTCCAGCTTCGGCGGCGCCGCCACAGTAAACTCGTCCCCCATCATGTTCTGGCCGCTGCGAACGTCCAGGATGATGTTGTCGTGCGCGCCGTAGCTGTGCCGCTTCTTGAAGGCGTCCAGGACACCATCGCGCGTGGGCTTTTCCGCATAAACAATCGCGTAACTGATGTGTGTGCTGACGTGGTCGCTGCTCACCTGGAAGCCGAGCTTGTAGCCTTTCGCGAAGGCATTCCACACGTAGCCCTGTGGCTGGTACCCCCCGATGCTGTCGGCGGCGTTTTTGGCGCTTTTCGGCGCGCCCGGCTCTTCGTAGTTCTGGCGGTGGCCCTGGTAGATCTCCACCACCGGCTCGACGGCCGGGTCGTTGTCGCGCCAGTCGGTGCCCATTCCGGTGGCCGAAGTATGGGAGGAGCAGATGCCATCGAAGAATTTCAGATAGGCGTAAAGATTCTTGACATCGGGGGAGCCGCCCTCCGGCGTGCCGTACAGTATTTCGGGCTGCTGCGGCGTGGCCATCCGCGGCAGCGCGCGGATACCGCGCTTCGTCAGGATCACGTTGCGGTGGCCGCTCGGGAAAACGACGCTGCGCTCGTGCGTGAACATCGGCAGAAAGACGGGCGCGTGATGGTAAATCTCCACCTGCTTCTGGATCAGCCACCAGGTGTACTCGCGCCCTCCTCCGTAGTCATGGTCACCGGGCCCGATCCAATCCATCCGCGCGGCGTCCAGGCCGTAGCGCCAGATCTCCTCGAGCGGCCCGTCCTGGTCGCGGTGGCTGGAGAGTTCGGTGTGGCGGTGGAATTCGCCGCGCAGGAGCTGGTAAGTCTTGCCGCCGGCCGAAGCGCGGTAAGCGCGAATGCGCTTGAGCTCCTCGGCTTCGTTGGGATGCACAGGCTCGGCCGGGGCGCCGGACTCCCGGAGCGAACGCTCCGGGTGCGCGGCGGCGGCGGCCGCGAGTTGTGCTTCCCGAAGCGGTGAGTCCGCCGAGAGCAGCGCCGCGTAAAGGTTATTTTCCATGGCGCTGTTGTTTCCAGCAGGGCGCCCGTCGGAGGAGTACACCGCCAGCAGCGCCCCGGCCGGACCCGGCCCGTTACCCGCCGTGTTCCCCAGTGGCGCCAGGGCGGGCCGGTTGTCGAGCGTGTTCTCGGAATTCGGCAATTGCACCGGATCCATCCAGTGGTTCCCGTCGTAGCGTGCTGCGTAACTCATCCAGCGCTCGCCGGCGCCGGTGCGCAGCGGGTGGCGGCGGAACAGCAGCCACAGACTGCCGTCTCCTCCCACGCCGAGCCGCGGGAAGCTCAGGCGCCGCCGCTCGCTCGGCGGGTACATGGTGGTGATGGCGTCGGCTTTGATGGCGCCCTGGGCCTGTTCCAGTTTTCCGCCGCTCAGCGCACGCACTACGATGTCGCGGTCCACGTAGAAGGGAACGCCGCTCTTACCTTCCCAGCGTGCGCCGTAATCTTTTCCCCAATTCGGCCCGGCGTCTTCATAAGCCACCCAGACGCGGTCCTGCTTGTCTACGGCGACCGAGGGGCGGGCCTCGAAGCGAGGCGACGTGGCGATGGGAACGGTTTCTCCGCTCCCGGTCAACGCGCTCTCGTCATGCACCCAGAGGTAGGTATCGTAGTTGCCGGCGTGATAGCTGTCGAAGGCGATGTACACCCTTCCGCGCGAGTCGGCGGCGATGCTGGGGTTCCATTCATTCGCCCCGGGAAAATTGCGGCTGCGCCGAGCCGCCCTGCGGCCGGGGCCCAGCGGCGCCCGGAGCGAAAGCTGCGGGTTGCCCAGCGTTTGCGCCCGAATGCCGAAGTCGCCGTTCTCCCATTTCTGCCAGGCCAGCCAGATCGCTCCGGATCGGGCCCGCGTGGCCACCACGTTGATGTCGGCGCCGGGCTCGGACGTCAACCGCTCCACCGCGGACCAACGGCCGCTCTTTTCGTCATAGCTGCGCGCGTACAGGTCCCAGTCGCCCGCCGAATTCTGCGCCCACACCACCCAGATGCGGCCGTTGCCGTCCACCGCGACCGTGGGACGCCACACGTCCAGCTTCGGATCGCTGGCGTCGAGGGGCGCTTTCCATTCCTTGCCATCGAATTTCAGCAGCCGGACCTGGTCGCCATGGTCCCGGGTGATGAGGGAATCGAACTTGCCGCGGTTCACCTCTTCGGGAACGATGCGGGTGCCGTGCTGATAGGAAACATAGGCGCACCACACCGCGCCATCGGCCGCGGCGGCGCACGCCGGGTAGTCATCCTCGGTGGGTTCGCGTGTAATCTGCTGGGCCAGGGGCGCGCGTTCGACTGCCACCTGGCCGTTCAGGAACAGGAGCGGGCTGCCGAAGCGCAAACCAGCGAGCGGGAAAGAGAAGTTGCCCTGCGGGGTGGAAACCTCGGCGGTGGCGGTGGGCGGGGCGTCCAGGTGCGCGTAAAGAATCTCAGGTCCGCTCCCGGCGGCGCGCGCGGCCCGCCGCTGCGCCCGCCGTGCCGCCGGCCCGGAGCGTACGCTCGGGGTTGCCGGCGGGACTCCGGACGCGGGCTGCGTCTGAAGACGTTCCTCGCGCCGCGCTCTCATTCGGCGTCCTGCCGGCTCCGCCGGCTCAGGGGTCTCGACGACCTTGCCTTCCGACAGCTTGATGCCGGCGTCCCAATCGCGCTCCTGGGAGGCGCTGTCCTTCAGTCCCAGCGTGATCTGTACGGCAAAGCCGCCGGGCATCGCGATCGGCTGCGGGTTCGCTGTCCCCGATCCGGAGCGAACGCTCCGCGTCAGCGGGGCCTGCCGCGTAGCCCCGCTGAAACTGGCGGCCAACACCGCCAGCGCAACGGCAACAAGCGTCGCGGCGCCGGCCCTGGCTCTTAGTCGCTCGATCATCCGCGCACCTCCGGGATTTCGATTGACGGGGCCCAGTGCCTTTATATACTAGCGACATCCCTGATTCCAATGGAATGAGCGGCGCGCGCTCGAGGAAAGCATGAACCGAACGCTTCTTCTCGCACTACTGATGGCTGCAACGATGGCTGCGACTATGAACGAAACGGCAATCGCTGAAACCGGCTCGACAGCGGCGCCTCCCGCCGCCCCGAAAAAACCCAAGGTGGACGTGATCCACGGCGACAAGCGGGTGGACGACTATTTCTGGATGCGTGACAAGAAGAACCCCGAGGTCATCGCCTACCTCGAGGCCGAGAACGCCCATACCGCCGCGGCGATGAAGGCCACGGAAGCCTTTCAGGAGCGCCTATACAAAGAGATTCTCGGCCGGATCAAGGAAACCGACCTGTCGGTTCCTTACAAGCAGGCCGGTTACTGGTACTACTCGCGCACCGAGGAGGGAAAGCAGTACCCCATTTATTGCCGCAAGAAGGGAAGCCTGGAAGCGCCGGAACAGGTGACGCTGGACCTGAACGAGCTGGCCAGGGGCCAGAAGTTCATGTCCCTGGGCAGCTATGCGGTGAGCGATGACGGACGCCTGCTGGCCTACTCCACCGACAACACCGGGTTCCGGCAGTACACCCTCTACGTCAAAGACCTGGAAAGCGGCCGGATTCTGCCCGAGAAGATCGAGAAGGCCGTTTCGCTCGCCTGGACGGCCGACAACAAGACGCTGTTCTACACGGTGGAGGATCACGCCAAGCGCTCCTATCGGATGTACCGGCATGCGCTGTCCACTCCGGTGAATAGCGACCCGCTCATTTATGAGGAAAAGGATGAGCGGTTCCGGATTTCCGTCCGGCGCAGCCGCAGCAAGGCGTATCTGTTCCTGGGGTCCGGCAGCCACACTGCCAGCGAGGTGCGCTACCTCGCGGCGGACCGGCCGGAGGGCGAGTGGAAGGTGGTGGCGGAGCGCGAGCCGGAGCACGAGTACGGCGTGGACCACCATGGCGAGCAGTTCTTCATCCGGACCAACCAGGGCGCGCGGAACTTCCGGCTGGTTTCGGCGCCGGTGCGCGATCCGCAGAAAAAGAACTGGAAAGAAATCGTGCCGCACCGGCCCGAGGTGATGCTGGAGGGCATGAGCTTCTTCGCCGGTCACTACGTGCTGACCGAGCGCGAAGGCGGCCTGCCGCAGCTGCGCATCACCGATATGCGCAGCGGCCAGTCCCACCGCGTGACTTTCCCCGAACCGGTCTACGCCGCCGGCCAGGCGGTGAATCCGGAGTTCGATACGCGAGTTTTCCGGTTCACCTACCAGTCCTTTGTGACGCCCACGTCAGTGTACGACTACGACATGGACGCGCGCGAGCGCAAGCTCCTCAAGCGGACGGATGTGCTGGGCGATTACGATCCGGAGCGTTACCAATCCGAGCGGATTTACGCCACGGCGGCCGACGGCGTGCGGGTTCCGATTTCGCTGGTCTACCGCAAAGGGCTGAAGCGCGACGGCCGGACGGCGCTGTTGCTCACCGCCTATGGCTCCTACGGGAACTCCATTCCTGTCGCTTTCAATCACGCGCGGATCAGCCTGCTCGACCGCGGCGTGATCTACGCCCTGGCGCACATCCGCGGCGGCGGCGATTTGGGCAAGGCCTGGCACGACCAGGGGCGCATGTTCTCAAAGAAAAACACCTTCTCGGATTTTGTCGCCTCCGCCGACCACCTCGTTTCCCGTAAGTACACGTCCAGCGGCCGGCTGGTGATCCAGGGCGGCAGCGCCGGCGGACTGCTGATGGGCGCGGCCATCAATATGCGGCCTGACCTGTTCAAGGCCGTGGTGTCCAACGTCCCCTTCGTGGATGTCATCAATACCATGCTCGATACTTCGCTTCCGCTCACCGTCGGCGAGTTCGAGGAATGGGGCAACCCGCAGAAGAAGGAAGAGTATGAGTACATGAAGACGTATTGTCCCTACACCAACCTGGCGAAGAAGTCCTACCCGGCGATGCTGGTGAAGACTTCGCTCAACGACAGCCAGGTGATGTACTGGGAACCGGCGAAATACGTCGCAAAGATGCGCACGCTGAAAACCGACAAGAACCCGCTGCTGTTCAAAACCAACATGGCTGCGGGCCACGGCGGCGCCTCCGGCCGCTACGATTTCCTGCGCGAGGTGGCCTTCGACTACGCCTTCATCCTCGGCCAGCTCGGCATCACCAAATAGATGTCGCACCGGCGGCGGGCAAATCGCAGTCCAACCCTTTAAGTTAACGGATCAGCGCGAGGATAAGCGTTTCCACGTCGGCCCACACCTGCGGGTCCGCGTCCATCCGGGCGTGGTCTGCCCGAAGAATCTTCTTGTGCCAGGGCACCGCCGCCAGGCTGATGCGCTTGTGGCTGTAAGAAAAGCGGAAGTTTCCCAGAATCGCGGTGCGTTCCGGATCGGCGGCGCGAATCTGCGGCTCGCCGCGAATGAATCGCCCGTCGCGTTGAAACAGGTTGGCCGCTTGGCCGACGTTGGCAGGAATCACCGCGTCCTGGCGGCCCACGCTATCAATCTGGACAGTCAGCAAAACCGGGATATTCATCGTCTCGAGCTGCCGGGCGACTTTGACCACGGAGGCGCCGCCGAAGCTGTTGCCGTAGAGAATCAACCGGGCCGACGCGAGCTCCGTGGGATCGAGGGCGCCGTCCTGATTGCGGTCCAGGGCGTTCCGGATCAGGAGGATGGCCAGGCGCCGCTGCTTGTTCTCGACGGTTTCCACGGCTACTGCGGGAAGATTCCGCGCGCGCAATTTCAGCGCCAGGCGCCGCACCCCATGCCGCTCGTTGTCCCACCGCTCGCGGCCGCCCATGAAGCCGAGGATCAAGTAATGATCGGCAGGCAGGGGAGTCGGAGTTATGAAATGCTTGTAGTTTTGCGCCGCGCGGAACGAGCAGCCGGTCTGGATACACACGGCCGCCAGCAGGAACACACCCAGCAGTTGGCCGTTGACCGGTTTCCCGAAGCGCATTGCTTATCGCCGGCCGCGGAGGTCGGCTTCGGCGGCGATGTAGCCGAAGGCGGGCCAGCCGGCGCCGGCAATGATCTTCTCGAACAATGCGCGGGCCTTCTCCCGGTCGCCGTTGTAGAAATACCAATTGGCGACGCCGTAGCCCTGCGTGGCGATCTGTGTCGGGTCGGCGGTGGCGGTATCGAGCAGCGATTCGGGCGACTTCAGCCCTTTGTACATGAGCAGCCGGCTGTGGTAGGAGACGTTGTCGAGGACGCTCATTTCGGCTCCGATCGGCACTAAAACCTTCGCCGCTTCGTCGCGGCGGCCCAGGCGCCGCAGGGTCATGTACATCCAGTCAGCGGTGGCCACTTTCATGTCGTCGTTATCGGCCAGCTTCAGGCACTCGCGATAGGCGCCGAGCGCTTTCGCGAAATCCCCCTTCAGGTAATAGGCCAGTCCGAGGTGATACCAGATGCTGGTATGTGACGTGCCATGCGGTGTGTTTTTCGCATTCGGAACGCCGTCCGGCTCGACTTCAATGGGAACGTTGCGAATCAATCGCGAAGCCTTTTCGAGGTCGGCGGCGGCCCTGTCGAGCTCGCGCACGGTAATGTAACGATGCCCGCGGTGGCGCAGCAGCTTATAGGAATTGGGATGCCGCGCCAGGCCCTCCGAATAGATGCGGATAGACTCCCGGAACCGGCCGAGATAGGCGGTGCGGCGGCCCAGCCAGATGATCTTCTCCTCGTCAGCCGGGGCCTTGTCGTAATCGGCCTTCGCCGCCGCCAGGTTGGCCTCCAGCTTCGCTTTGTTCTCCGGCGTGAGTGGCGGTGCGTAGAGCGGTTTGCCGAGAAGGGAAGTGGCCTCGGGGCTGGGCTGCTGGCCCAGCGCGCCCCCTGCAAATGCCACAGACGACGCAAAGAGAAGGATTCCGATCAATCCGCCACTCTTTCCGCGACCGCATTCGGAACGCCGGCCGGGACAATTCGCCCGTGGTCGAGCTGGATGCGGCGGTCGGCCTGGCCGCCCAGCGACGGATTGTGAGTCACCATCAGGATGGTATGACCCTCGGCATGCAGATCTCGAAACAAGCGCATGACGATCTGCTCGTTGCGCGCATCCAGGTTGCCGGTGGGCTCATCGGCCAGCAGGATGCGCGGCTGGTTGATGAGAGCGCGCGCGATGCCGACGCGCTGCTGCTCGCCGCCGGAAAGCCGGCCGGGCAGGTGCCGCAGCCAGTCGCCCAGCCCCACGCGATCGAGCGCGGCGGCGGCTTCCTGCTCGTCGGTCATGCTGTGGAAGTATTGCGCCAGCATCACGTTTTCGAGCGCCGTCAGGTACGGCACCAGGTGGAACTGCTGGAAGATGAAGCCGATCTTTTCCGCGCGGAAACGCGCCAGGGCGCCGCGAGACAGGGTAGAGATGTCGGCGCCTTCAACGAGCACGTGGCCGGAGCTGGGGCTGTCCAGCCCGCCGAGGATGTTCATCAGCGTTGTTTTGCCGGAGCCGGAAGGACCCATCACCGCGATCCACTCACCGGCGGCCGCCGAAAAGCTGACCCGGTCGAGCGCCACGAGGCTGCCAAAGTCTTTGCTGAGCCGCGAGATTTCGATCAGGGCCATCGCTTGTGATTACTCTCCCTTGAGGATCGCCGCCGGACGCATGTCGCGCACCACGCGCAGAGGGACCAGCGTCGCAGCCAGGGCCACCGCCAGCGTGATCAAGAGCACTTCCGGGAGCACGATCGGCCGAAGCGCGACCGGCGCCTGGAACACCGCCTTCCCCAGCCAGCGCGCCAGCAACACTCCGCCCAGGTAGCCGGCGGCGCCCCCGGCCAGCGCCAGCGTCGCCGATTCACCGAGGAACAGCAGGCAGATCCAACGGTCGCTGCCGCCGAGCGCTTTCATCACCGCGATGTCTTTGCGCCGATCGAGCACCATGGCGCTGAGCGTGGTCATCACGCACATCCCGATAATGCCGAGGACCACGCCCGTCACCGCGAACAGCATCCATTTTACTTTGAGCAAAACACGCGCCGAGGAATCTGCCACGGCGCGGAGCGTGCGCACTTCAGCCGCGGCGCCCAACGCCGCGGCCAGCCGGCTGCGCGCGGCCTCCACTTCCGCGCCCGTCCCCGCCGCCATGATCTGGAGCAGGCTGACGCGGCCCTCCAGACCCGAGAGCCGCTGCAGCGCGGCGAGCGGCATCAGCAGTTGATGGTCTTCGCTCGATCCGCTGGTAACCACGCCGGTTACCTGGAGTTCCACGTCGTTGCCGCCGTACCTGGCTGTTACCCGCGATCCAGGCGAAATGTGGAAGTGCGCGGCAAGCCGCTCGCCGATCGCGCATTCGCCGTCCAGCCGCGGCCCTCGTCCCTGCCACTGCCAGGTTCTCGCGAAAGGCGGCAACTGCTCGAAGCGGGTTCCGGCAAGCACCGCCGGCTCGCCATTCACCCGCCCGACGACATAGAGGAACGGTAACGAAACAAGGCCGGG
>JBKKAI010000172.1:0-5055 GCA_046714815.1 Terriglobia bacterium
GGCCAATGTCGCCCAGTGAAAACTGGACGGGCGGCACGGCCACTCGTGCTGCGGTCGCGGCAAGCCGCGACTCGCCGCAAGGCGGTGGCAAGCCACCGCACTCCAGAAGCCGGCCGGGAGGGCCGCGGCGGGCGGCCCAGGAGGGCCGCCCCTCAACGGGCAGACCGCTGTCAGATGGGAAGAACATGATATATTTGGAATTTCCCCGAGGGGCTATTCCCGCAGCGCCATTGCGTTAGAGGGAGGATCATACGAGCTCAAGAATGCGAACGTTATCGGTCCTGGTTGCGATCACGCTGAGCTGCGTGCCGGAGTGGGCAGCCGATTGGCTGACCGACGGCGCCGACCCTCAGCGGACCAACTGGCAGAGGAACGAAAAGACCCTCACGACGGCCAATGTCAAGGACATGAAGCTGTTGTGGAAAATCAAGCTGGACAACGAGCCCCTTCAAATGCACTCGTTGTTCCCCCCGCTCCTTGTGGGTCGCGTGAATACGAGCAACGGGCCGAAACAGGTGGCCGTCGTGGCAGGTGTATCGGATAACATCTACGCGATCGACGTCGAGAAAGGCACGCTGCTCTGGAAGAAGCGCTTTGAGAACACCTGGACGCCGCCGGCCGGCAGCCGCAGCGGCGGCGTGCTGTGTCCCGGCGGGCTGACGGCGACGCCGGTTATCGGGCCCGCGGACACGCCGGGAAAGTACACCCTGTACGCCGCTTCCTGGGACGGCGCCCTCCATCAGTTGAACGTCGCCGATGGACAGGTCGTGGCTCCGCCGGCGAAGTTCATGCCGCCCAATGGGAAGCCCTACGCGCTGAACCTTTGGAAGAACGTGATCTACACGCACACCGCGCAGGGCTGTGGCGGCAACCCCAATATGGTGTATTCGTACGATCTGGCCACCAGGAAGGTGGGGAGTTGGGGACCGGCGGGCGGCGGCATGTGGGGACGCGCCGGCCCGGCCATCAGCTCCAACGGGACCATTTATACAGGGACAGGCGATGGGCGGTGGGATCCCGAGAACGGAATCTATGGCAACGGCATCATCGGCGTGCAGCAGGATCCCCAGACCAAGGCTCTGAACCTGGTGGACTACTACGGGCCTTCCAATGCCGAGTGGCTGTTCAAGCGCGACCTGGACATGCAGGTCTCCCCGGCGATCTTCCCCTACAAGGGCCGCGAGCTGATGGTTAATGCCGGCAAAGAGTGCCGCGTCTACCTGATGGATACAGAGTCGATTGGCGGGGATGATCATCGCAAGCCCTTGTACCGTAGCCCGCTGATCTGCAATGAGGAGGTCAATTTCGCTTCGGCGGGCATTTGGGGCTCCATGGCCACCTGGGAAGACTCCCAGGGCGCGCGGTGGGTGCTGACCCCTTTCTGGGGACCCAAACATTCGGATTTCCGGGCGCCCGTGGAACACGGCGAGGTGAAAGACGGCGCCGTCGCGGCGTTCAAGGTGGAACAGAAGAACGGCGCACTCTGGTTGGCGCCGGCCTGGATCTCGCGAGATATGAACCGCGCGGAGCCGCCGGTGATCGCCAATGGAATCGTGTTCGGGTACGGCAACGGGGAAAACACCACGCAGTCAACGCCGGAGCTGGGACTCGGCGCCAACCGGTCCGAGTACCGGGTTCCGCGCTCCACCAACGCGGTGCTGTATGCCCTGGATGCCCAGACCGGCAAAGAACTATGGTCCAGCGGGAATCAGATCACATCGTGGAACCACTGGAGCGGTCTTTCCATTGCCAACGGCCGCGTCTACATCGGCACCTACGACGGCGTTCTGTACTCCTTCGGCCTTCAGAAATAGCGGTCATGACCAACCTGCTTGTCAGCATCCTGGTGACCTTGGCGGTTCTGGGCGGCTCTGGGGGGGCGCAGATGGCGCTGGACCAGAGACGTCTGTTAAACGATTGGGCCGGCCTGACCCGATATGGAAGCCAGAACACGGAAATCCCTCCCCCCGTGCCGGCAGAAGAGCGAGTTGTGTTCCTGGGCGACGAGATCACGGAGCTCTGGGGCCGCGGCAACGCGAAGTTCTTTCCCGGCAGGCCTTATTTGAATCGGGGAATCGGCCGGCAGACCACGCCCCAGATGTTGGTGCGCTTCCGCCAGGATGTGATCTCGTTGAGGCCCAAAGTGGTGGTGATCCTGGCGGGCGCCAATGACCTGGCTGGACTCTCGGGCCCGGCCACTCAGGCCATGATCGCTGAAAACTTCATGTCCATGGCGGAACTCGCCAAGGTCAATGGAATCCGCGTTGTGCTGGCCTCCATAACCCCGGTCTGCGACTGCTCCACGGCGCAGGCGCAACAAAGACCCCCCGGAAAAATCATGGGGGTGAATGCGTGGCTCAAGGATTACGCCGCCGGCAACGGCTCCGTCTATCTCGATTTTCATTCGGCGCTGGCCGAAGGCCGGACGTTGAAGAAGGAGTTCACGACGGACGGCTTCCTTCTGAATGACGCGGCCTACAACGTCATGGCCGCGCTCGCGGAGCGGGCGATCGCCGAAGCACTTGGAAAAAAATGACCCCTGCCGCCTCTTGCCTGGCGGCCGTGCCGTTGCGCGGCCTCTGCCATCCCGAGCGCGGCGAGGGATCTGAAGGAGTACCCGTGATGTCGAGATTGATTGGTCCTGTTGTGATCGCTTTTGGCTGCGCCCTCGTATGGACGAGCGCGGCGCGGGCCCAATTCGGCCGAGGAGGGGACTGGACGACAACCGGCAACGACGCGCAACGGTCGTCCTGGGTTCGGACGGATCCGAAGATTTCGACGGAGAGCATGCAGAAGCCGGGCTTCCAGTTGCTTTGGAAGCTCAAGCTGAACAACGATCCAAAACAATTGAACTCGTTGACGCCGCCGGTCCTGATGGATCGCTACATCGGGTACAAAGGATTCCGGTCTCTGGGGTTTGTGGGAGGCAGTTCGGACCGGGTCTTCGCGATCGACACCGACCTTGCCCGGATGGAATGGCAGATCCAGTTGCCCTCGCGTTCGCCGTCGCCGGGCGGTTCGCTGGATTGCCCCGGAGGATTGACCAGCGTCCTGACGCGCCCCACCGTGGCCTCGATGGCGCCTGCGCCGGCGCGCGCCGGCGGTCCCGGACGCGGCGTCCCTGCTCGCTCGGCGGTCGGGGAGGCGGGTGAGGGCGCGGTGACATTGGCCCAAGCCGCGGCAGCCCGCGCCGCAGCGCGCGCCCCAGCAGCGCCTGGGTCTCCGAGCGCTCCAGCCGCGCCTCGGCCTCCGGCGGTCCCTGGCGCGCCCCGCACCGGCGCAGCCGCGCTTGGCGGACCTGGCAGCTTTGGCGGCCCGGCGGCCGTTTTCGCTCTGTCCAGTGAGGGAATGCTGCACGCCATGAATGTCGCGCACGGCTTGGACGTGGAGCCGCCCATGAAGTTTCTGCCCCCCAATGCCAACGCCTATGGCCTGATGGTCGTTGATAATCTCGTCTATGTCGCAACCACACGGGGCTGCGGCGGTGTGCCGGATGGCATATGGGCACTGGATCTGGAGTCCAGGCAGGTGACCACTTGGAAGTCAAGCGGCGGCGTTTCCGGATCCGCAGGTCCGGCCATGGGTCCGGATGGGACGCTCTATGTTGCGACCACGGAGGGAGAACTGGTGGCGCTGGAGCCGAAGACCCTCAAGCTCAGGGATTCGTACACGGCAGGAAAGCCGGGGTTCGCGTCTTCTCCTGTCATTTTCGAGTACAAAGGCAGAACTTTGCTCGCGGCGGCCACGAAGGACGGTCGTGTCCACCTGCTGGATACCGCGGCGTTGGGCGGGGCCGGCCGCCAGACGCCTCTTTACAGAACGGCTGCGCACGCCCAGCCGGCAGATTTCGTTCCGGACTCGCTCGCCAGTTGGCTCGACGCGGGCGGCACGCGGTGGGTGCTGGCGCCCGCCGTGGACGCGATCGTGGCGTGGAAAGTGGTGGACCGGAACGGCGCTCCGGTGCTGGAGCCTGGCTGGCTATCGCGCGCCATGGTTTCGCCGTTGCCTCCGATGATCATCAACGGCGTGGTCTTCGCGGTGTCGAGCGGCGAGTTTCGTACGAATGACAGCCGGCTCACGGCGGCGCAGCGCGCGCAGCGCTCCTCACCCGCGGTCCTCTACGCTCTGGACGGAACAACCGGGAAGGAGCTGTGGAACAGTGGCAACACGATCACCTCCTTCGCGCGAGGCGGGCTGTCCGGCGGCGGCAGCCAGTTGTATCTGGGGACATATGATGGTGTGTTGTACGCCCTCGGTTTTCCGATCGAACATTAGCCCGCTGCTGAAAAAGGCTTTGGCCTGCCTGGCGCTCTTCGTGGGTCAGGCCTGCGCTCAACTGCCGGATGCTCCGGGAAGAGAAGAGACCGAGAGATTGTGCAAGGGATGCCACGAAGTGGCGCGGTCCGTCTCGGTTCGCCAGGATCCCGAGGGCTGGGAGGCCACCATGAAGAAGATGGTGGCGCTGGGCCTCAAGGGCACTGAAAAAGATCTCCAGGCGATTCTCGAATACCTGATAAAAAACTTCCCCGGAGAGGAACTTCCTCCCCTCAACGTGAACAAGGCGACAGCGATCGAGCTGGAAAGCAGACTATCGCTCAGGCGCTCGCACGCCGCCAGGATTATTCAATACCGGACGAAGAACGGCGCCTTCAAATCGCTCCAGGACATCAAGAGGGTGCCCGGCGTGGACGCGGCAAAGATCGAAGCCAGGAAGGACCGTCTGGTCTTCTAACTCTAACCCGGCCAGCCTGTTTCTCGCCAAGGCGCAAAGTGCGGTCCTGCTCTTCCGACTGGCGGGGGGAACATACTCGCTCATGCCTGCGTGCTGGCTCGGGCGAACCGAGGCTCCTTTTCCGCCCAAACCCGCCCGAAGCCGAAAGTCCAACCCATTGATTCCAGGCCGGATACACAATCACCCCTTCTTGCCAAAAAAGTTTGTCCCAACTATATTCGCTTTGTTTTCAACAACCGGATGCCAGAAAACAGGCATAACCATTGACAGCGTATGTCATAATGAGATTAAGGAAGCAGTAGCAATCCCCGATGGACCAACCC
>JBKKAI010000173.1:0-3365 GCA_046714815.1 Terriglobia bacterium
CCGCGATACCGATAACCTGACGGCCAAGATTGACTACAACCTTTCCACGCGCCACGCCTTTTCCGGCACCTGGACCCGCACCACCGATTTTGTGGACCGCACCACGGGCGGCGGCTTCGCCACGGTCCCAAAGGTAACCAACGATGACGTCCGCAACCTGCTGTCGCTGAACTGGCGCTGGAATCCCACGGCCACATTCACCAACCAGTTGGGTGGCGGCTTTCTGCTCTCTTCGGCCGTGTTCCTCAACTCCGAGGACTTCGGCAGATTCCTGGTGGGCGGTACGGTCTTCAACAATCCCATCAACAATTTTCAGGCGCAGGGCCGCCAGACCGACACGTATAACCTGTGGAACAACTCGGCGTACGTTAAGGGCACGCACAGCCTGGCGTTCGGCTTCCAGACCCAACAGATGCGCACGGCGCCCTATGACGATGCCGGGATTGTCCCCACGTACAACGTCGGGATCGGAAATAACGGCGTCGGCCTGGTGCTGGCGCAGTTGCCGGGCATCCGCACACAGGACCTGGCCTCGGCCAATAGCCTGCTCACCACGCTTGGCGGATTCGTCAACGATTACACGCAGACGTTCAACGTGAGAAGCCGCGATTCCGGATTTGTCGGCGGAGCCACACAGCTTCGCCGGTTGCGGCTGGATAATTACGCCCTGTACATCCAGGACTCCTGGAGAGCCCGGCCGCGCCTGACGTTGAACCTGGGCGTTCGCTGGGACTACTTCGCGCCGGTGGATGAGCAGGGCGGGCTGGGCCTGCTGCCGCGGCTGATTGACAACAACCCGGTGACCACGCTGCTATCGAATGCCACCCTGGACTTCGCCGGCGCGGGTACCGGGCGCCCGTTCTACAACAGCGACCGGAACAATTTCGCGCCGAACGTGGGCCTCGCCTGGGACGTGTTCGGCGACCGGAAGACCGCGCTGCGGGCCGGCTACAGCATCAACTTTGTCCAGGATGCGACAATCGCGGCGGTTTTCAACACCGCGGTGCTCACCAACGGCGGCCTTAGCTCTACCGTGACCGCGGCCGGATTGACCGGACGTGTGGGATCGAACCTGCCGGCCGTTCCCACGCCCGCGTTCCAGGTGCCCAGGACTTTCGCCGACAACAACGCCGCGCTGGGGACCCAGACCGCCTTCGGACTCACCCATCCCAACCTGGCAACCCCGTACATCCAGCAGTGGAGCCTGGGGATCGAGCGCGAGATCAAGGGCGTGGTGTTGGATGTACGCTACGTGGGCAATCATGGCACAAAGCTTTACCGCGCCTTCGATTTCAACCAGGTGATCATCCGCGAGAACGGCTTCCTGGATGATTTCATTCGCGCCCGCAGCAACGGCTTTTTGTCGGTCGCCGCCACCGGCGCTTTCAATCCCGCTTACAACCCGGAGATCGCCGGCAGCCGGCCGTTAACCGTTTTCCCGAACATGTCGCTCACCGGCGCCGGCGCGCTCAACAACGCCACCGTCGTCGGACATCTCCAGCGCGGCGAGGCTGGAGAGCTGGCGAACTACTACCAGATCCGGCGGCTCCAGGGCACGGTGAACTTCTACCGCAACCCGCACGGGCTGGGCGCCAACATGCTCACCAACTACAGCAACTCCTCCTACAATGCGCTGCAGATGGAGGCGCGGGGCCGGCCTTACCGCGGCCTCCAGCTCCAGGGCAATTACACCTGGTCGAAGAACCTCAGCGACTCGCACGGCGAAGCGCAGGTTCGGTTCGAGGCCTTCCTCGACAATGCCAGCCCGAGTGTCGAGCGCTCCCGGACCGCCTTTGACCTGGCCCACAACATCAAGGCCAACTGGGTCTACGATCTTCCGATGGGCCGCGGGCACCGGCTCGGCGGCGGTCCGCTCGAGCGCGTCCTCGGCGGCTGGAGCGTCAGCGGCATCATGAGCTGGCAATCGGGCACGCCGTTCTCCATCCTTTCAGCTCGGCCCACCCTGAACCGCACCGCCCGCTCCGCGCTGAATACGGCGGACACCACACTGACCCGCGAAGAGCTGGACCGCGTGATCGGCTTCCGCATGACCGGCAACGGCCCCGTCTTTGTGGACCCGTCCATCAAGGGGCCGGACGGCCGCGCGGCCGCCAGCGATGGCGCGGCGCCGTTCTCCGGGCAGATCTTCACCAACCCCGGGCCCGGCGCCATCGGCGTGCTTCAGCGGCGCCAGTTCTCCGGACCCTGGGCGTTCAACTTGGATTTCGGAATGCAGAAGAACATCCGGATTACCGAGCGCCAGTCCATCGAGATCCGCTTCGAAGCCACCAATGTCTTCAATCACCCGGCCTTCTGGCCGGGCGATGAAGGCGCCAGCGCCGCGCGCTTCAATATCAACCAGCCCACGTTCGGGGTAATCACCAGTACTTTCAATGGCCCGCGCGTGGTGCAGCTCGGTTTGCAATACCGCTTCTAAAGGCCGTCACGGACAGCCTGAAGGCTGTCCAACTGGGTTACGGCGTCTCCTCGTACTGCTCCTTGAGGCGCGCGATGACGTTGGGGTCGGCGAGCGTGGAGGTGTCGCCCATGGCGCGGCCCTCGGCGATGTCGCGCAGCAGCCGGCGCATGATTTTGCCGCTGCGGGTCTTGGGCAGCTCGGCGGTGAAGAAAATCTCCTCGGGCCGCGCCAGCGCGCCGATCTTCTCCTGGACGTGGGCCTTCAGCTCGCCGGCTTTCTCGCGCGAGGCCGTGACGCCGGCCTTCAGCGTGACGAACGCGGCCACCGCCTGGCCTTTCACCGCGTGCGAGCGGCCGATCACTGCCGCCTCGGCGACCTCGCGATGGTCCACCAGCGCGCTCTCCACTTCGATGGTGCTGAGGCGGTGCCCGGAGACGTTCATTACGTCGTCCACGCGGCCCATCAGCCACAGGTAGCCGTCCTCGTCGCGCTTGGCGCCGTCTCCGGTGAAGTAAACTTCGGGACCGAAGCGGCTGAAGTACACGCTCACGTAGCGCTCCGGGTCGCGGAAAATCGTGCGCAGCATCGCGGGCCAGGGCTTCTTCAGGACCAGGTAGCCGCCGCCGCCCGGGCCGACAGGCTGCCCGCGGTCGTCCACCACTTCGGGATGAATCCCCGGCAGCGGATGCGTGGCCGAGCCGGGCTTCAGCGTGGTCAGCGCCGGGATCGGCGAGATAAGAATCATCCCCGTCTCGGTCTGCCACCAGGTGTCCACGATCGGGCAGCGGCTGCCTCCGCTGTGCTCGTGGTACCACATCCAGGCTTCCGGATTGATCGGCTCGCCGACGGTGCCGATCAGGCGCAGGCTGCTAAGATCGTGCTTCCTCGAGTGCTGCTGGCCCCAGCCCATGAAAGCGCGGATGGCCGTGGGCGCGGTGTACAGGAT
>JBKKAI010000174.1:0-11575 GCA_046714815.1 Terriglobia bacterium
GGCGCGCGCCGCTGCGATGGCGCCCGGCGGCCGCGTTTCGCTGAGCCTGCGCGGCGAACTGGCGCGCGGCGCACCTACGCGTTGGACCGGATGGGGGCAGTTGTCGCGCGTGCGATGGAATTCCGGCGGCGCCGCGCCGGTAACGCTTCACACCGCGCGCCTGGATTTTCTGGGCGACCAGATTCACGCCAGCCGCATCGTCGCCTCCTGGGCCGGCGCCACCATTACCGGGTCGCTGCGCGTGCCGCCGGGTCCTTCCCCGGTCTACGCGGCCGATTTGCGCGCCGACCAGTGGGACGGCGCGGCGCTGGGGGCAGCGTTTTCTGCCTTGCGGGGCCGGTTGCCCGCCGGCGACATTCGACGCGAAAGCTCCGCGTTGCCCGCACTCTTCCGCGCCGAAGGCCGTCTCGCTGTCGGACGCCTGCGGTTGCGGCGCTTCGAAGTGGAACGGATCGAAACCGCGTTCCGGCTCGTGGGACGCCGCCTGCACTTCGAGCAGGCCCGCGGCTCGGTCGCCGGCGGCGATTTCTCTGGGAGCGCGCAAATGGATTTTTCTTCCGGCGGCGACGCTCCCTCCTATGCGGTGAATGGCCGCCTGCAGGCCGTGGCGATCGAGCGGCTGGCGGCGTTTTCTCCGGGGTTGGAGGCTGCCGCTTCCGGGCGCGCCTCGGGCGTTCTTCAGTTGTCCTCGTCGGGATGGCGCGCGCCCGAGCTGCTGGACAATCTTCGGATGCGCTTGCGGCTGCAGGGACGCGACCTGCTGTTTCGCGGTCTGGACCTGGAAGCCGCTGCTCAGTCCGCGGACGCCGAGACCGTGGCGGCGGCCATCCCCGGCCGCATCCGCTCCTTCACCGCCGATCTGGTGGTCGAGAAGCGGCAGGTGCTGCTGCAGGGTGCGCTGCTGGCGACACCGTCGGCGTCGTTTCGCGCCACCGGCTCGGTGGGCTTCGATCGGGTGGCGAACCTGTACTTCGATCCCGTCACTCTTGCGCATCCGCGAAACGGGGCGCCGCGCCGCTTTCCGCCGGCAGGCCCGGCGCGTAACCCGCCGGGCTCGCCGGTGGTGGCGGTGAATGGCGCCATGCATGCCTTTCGCCTGGTCGGCCCGCTCGAACTGCCGCGCACTCGCTCGCAGCCGGCCATCGAGCGCCGCGGATCCTTCGCGGAACGGCTGCCCGACGCTGCGCGTCATTAAGGTATCGGAAGTTATCGGCGAAGGGATCGGCCTTTCTCATGAGACTACGCCGCTGGGCTCTGCTCGCCGTCATTGTCGTGCTGCTCGCCGGGCTGGCTGTGTGGCAGTACCGCCGCGTGCCCGGCCGCACCTCGGCCGGCTCCGGCATTTCCGAAGCCGCCGCCACGCAGATGGAGCAGAAACTGGCGCGCCTGCTGGAGCACGCCGGGAACGCCGAGCACGCCGCGGGCAACGCGGGATCGCCCGCCCCGACCGTCCTGTCGGAAGACGAGATCAACTCTTACTTTCAGTACAAGCTGGGAACGCGGACGCCGAAGGGCGTTTCCGAAATACAGCTCGACCTGCATCCCGACCGCCCGTCGGGCGCCGCCATGGTGGACTTCGAGCAGGTGAAGGCGGCCTCGAAGAAACCGGTGAACCCGTTGCTCGATCACCTGCTCACCGGGCGCAAACCGATCTCCGTCGCCGGGCGGTTCACTTCATCCGGAGGCAGCGGCCTGTTTCACCTGGAGCAGGTTTCGATCGGCGGCTTGACCCTGAAAGGCTACCTGCTCGACCTGGTGGTCCGCAGCTTCGTGCTGCCGCGCTACCCGCAGGTGGCGATTGGCCGCCCGTTCGAGCTGCCCGCCAACATCGAGCAGATCACGGTGGAGGAAGGCCGGGCGCGCATCGTGCAGCGATAGACAGCGCGCGCCGGCGCGCTGTGGAAAATGAAAGAGGGGATCCGTTTCCAGATCCCCTCTTTCATTCTTGGGCCTCGGCACCCACCTTGGAGGCCAGGCGCCGGCTGCCAGGCGATACTACTTGCCTTTCTTCTTCGCAGCCTTCTTCGCGGTCTTTTTCATGCGCATCCTCCTTCGCTAATTTTCTCCCAACATCGACCGATGGGTTGTTTGCCCGCCGGCGGGAAACGCTCAACATGTTGAGCCTTCCCCGAGAATTACATCTTGTATAAACCGCGGCCCACAGGATGTCAAGAACAAAATTACGAAGAGATGTTTTTGAGGTCAATGGCCAGAACCAGCGCGTCCTCGCCCGGGGAAGAATAGTAGCCGCGGCGCCGCCCGCGCTCCGCAAATCCGCGCCGCCGGTAGAAGGCGATGGCGGTGAGGTTCGATTCGCGCACCTCCAGCCAGACCGATGCCGCGCCGCGCTGCCGCGCCGTTCGCAACGCTTCGTCCAGCAACGCCGTGGCCACGCCGCGACGCCGGTGTGCGGCGGCCACCGCCAGGTTCAGCACTTCGGCTTCACCGCCCGCGACCGAGGCGGCCAGCAGGCCGGCGGGCAACCCGGAGCGTTCGCGCCGGGTGTCGCCGGCCGGGGGCCCGCCGGCTTGCTCGGCGAGCAGGCAGAATCGCGTCGCGCCTCCCTCGTCCTGCTCCCGAGCCAGCCGCTCGTAATCGGCGGCGGGCCAGTGCGCCGCGCCTTCGGCGGCCCGGTCGAGCGCCGCGGCCATCGCGGCTTCCCGGGCCCGGAGAAGGCGCACTCTCACCATTGCCGCGTTGCGTGGGGCGGACCAGCCAGGAGCTTTCGCTCCGGGTGTCGCCGGTGGCCGGACCACTTCGGCGTCGCTGCGGCGGACATAGTTGGCGTCGGCGGATTCCGCCGTGGCCGTTTTTCCGGCGCGGTAGTCGCGCCAGGCGAGCGCCGCGACGGCGGCGGCCAATGCGCGCCCGGTGGTTACGCGCGGGAATGTCACGCGCGGGAATGTTCCTCGCGGGAATGTTACGCCCGCGAAACCCTGCAGCGGCAGGCGTTCGACTTCCGGCCCGCAGAAAACAGTGTCGTCCGCCGAAAGGTTGAGGGCCGCCAATCGCTCCTCGAGCGCCGCGGGCCCGGCCACAACCTCCGGCATCACCATGCGGCCCTCGCGATCATACGCCGCGGCGTAGAACTCGCCGCGGCGCGCATCGAGCACCGGGATCAGCAGGCGCGGCCCCTCCGGCGCCATCGCCGCCGTGGCGGCCAGGTTCGAAATCGCGGCTACCCGTTTGGCGCCCGCGATGGCCAGACCCTTGCACGCCGCCAGCCCCACGCGCACGCCGGTGAACGATCCCGGCCCGGCGGCGGCGGCGTACAGCGCCACCTCGTCGAGCGCCACGCCGTTGGCGGCCAGAAGCTCGCCGAGCGCGCCGAAGATCACCGCGGCGAACGTCTGCTGGGCGTGGATCGCGCGGCACTCGATCAGCTCGCCACCGCGCGCCAGCGCCACGCTGCCGTGCTCGCCGGTCGTATCCATCGCCAAAATCAGCGCCGCCATTTCATCTCATCATAAGCCGGTTTGCGCCCATCCGCATTTGTGGTGGATTCGCCTTTTGGAGTGGATTCTCCGGGGCCCAAACTATAATGGCTGGGATGTCGGAGCCCTCCACGCCGCTGATGCGGCAGTACAGCGCGATCAAGCAGCAGCACCCGCAGGCGCTGCTGTTTTTCCGGCTGGGGGATTTCTACGAGGTGTTCTTCGAAGATGCGGTGCTGGCGGCGCGCGAGCTGCAGATCACGCTGACCTCGCGCAACAAAGAAAAGGGGTCGCCCGTTCCGATGTGCGGCGTTCCCTATCACGCCGCGCAGACCTACATCTCCCGGCTCATCCAGAAGGGCTATCGCGTGGCCGTCTGCGACCAGGTGGAAGACGCGCGCTTCGCCAAGAAGCTGGTGAAGCGCGAGGTGACGCGGGTGGTGACGCCGGGCACGGCGGCCGCCACGGCCGGCGGTGAACACAACTATCTCGCCGCGGTCCGCATCGCTGCCGGCCGCATCGGGCTGGCCTGCGCCGACCTTTCCACCGGCGAGTTCCGCGCCACCGAATTCGAGGGCGCCGAGCGAGAAACCGCCGTCACCGAGGAACTGGCCCACCTGCGCCCACGCGAAATTTTGTGGCCGGCCCAGGCGCCGGCGGCGGCCTGGGCGCAGCAATCGGACGGGCGCGCCACGCGAACCGAGATCGAAGAGTGGGCCTTCACGCCGGACAATGCGCGGCGGCTGCTCGCCGGCCATTTCGGCGTGCTCACGCTCGACGGCTTCGGCCTGGCGGGCCGCGATGCCGCGGCCGGCGCCGCCGGCGCCCTGCTGCACTATCTGCTCGAAACGCAGCGCGCCGGCCTCCACCACCTGGACGGCATCCGCTTCTACCAGCAGCAGCAGTGCATGATGCTCGACTCGGTCACCGTTCGGAACCTGGAGCTGGTGGAGCCGCTGTTCGCCGGGGAAAGCAACGCCACGCTGGTCTGGGCCCTCGACCGCACGCTCACGCACATGGGCGCGCGGCTGCTGCGGACCTGGCTGCTGCGCCCTTCGCTCGACCGCGGCGAAATCGAGGCCCGGCTGGACGCCGTCGAGGAACTGAGGCGCGAGACGCTGGCGCGCGCCGAGCTCGACCGCGGGCTCTCGGGCGTGCTGGACCTGGAACGGCTGCTCAGCAGGATTTCGCTCGGCACCGCCTCGCCGCGCGACCTGCTGGGCCTGGGCGGATCGCTCGAGCGCCTGCCCGCGCTGCGCGCCTCGCTCGGCCGGCGTACCGCCGCCCGGCTGCGCTGCCTTGCCGGCGGTGTGGACGAGCTGGCCGACGTGGCCGCGCTGCTCGCGCGCGCCATCAGCCCCGACGCGCCGGCCGGCGCGGCCGACCCGGGCATCATCCGCGACGGCTACCACGCCGAGCTCGACGCCCTGCGCGACCTCAGCCGCAACAGCAAGACCTTTATCGCGCAGATCGAGGCGCGCGAGCGCGCCCGCACCGGCATCGGCTCGCTCAAGGTCCGCTTCAACAACATCTTCGGTTATTACCTGGAGGTGTCCAAGCCCAACCTGCACCTGGTCCCCGGTGATTACGAGCGCAAGCAGACGACGGTGAACGCCGAGCGCTTCACCACGCCGGAACTGAAGGACTACGAGCGGCGCGTGCTGGAGGCCGACGAAAAGACGCTGGAAATCGAGCGCGCGCTGTTCGCCGAGCTGCGCGGGCAGGTGGCCGCGCACGCGGCGCGCATCCGGCGCACCGCCGCCGCACTGGCCGAGGCCGACGTGTTGCGCAACTTCGCCGCGCTGGCCGCCGACCAGCACTATTGCCGGCCGCAGTTCTCCGATGCGGAGGAGCTGCAGGTTGTCGCCGGACGCCACCCGGTGATCGAGCGCCTCGCTGAAACCGCCGCGCCCAACGACGCCCGCGCCGGACGCTTCGTCCCCAACGACCTGTACCTGAACGACTCCAGCGACCTCATCATGATCCTGACGGGGCCGAACATGGGCGGAAAGTCCACTTACCTGCGCCAGTCGGCGCTGATTTCGATCCTGGCCCAGATGGGCTGCTTCGTTCCGGCCGCCAGTGCCCGGCTGCCGGTGCTGGACCGCATCTTTACCCGCATCGGCGCCAGCGATAACCTGGCGCGCGGACGCTCCACCTTCATGGTGGAGATGACCGAGACGGCGGCGATCCTCAACACCGCGACGCCGCGCAGCCTCATCCTGCTCGACGAGATCGGGCGCGGCACCGCCACCTTCGACGGCTTGGCGATCGCCTGGTCGGTGGTCGAGCACATTCACGCCCGCATCCGCGCGCGCACGCTGTTCGCCACCCATTATCACGAATTGACCGAGCTGGCCGAGCATTTGCCCGGCGTGAAGAACTACCATGTCGCGGTCAAGGAAACGCCCGATGGCATCGTGTTCCTCCGGAAGGTGGAGCCGGGAAGCGCCGACCGCAGCTACGGCATTGAAGTCGCGCGGCTGGCCGGCCAGCCCGCCGCGGTGGTCGAGCGCTCGCGCGAGGTGCTGGCGCTGCACGAACGCACCGAGCAGCGTGTCCCCGAAACCCTGTCGCCCGGCGCGCAGCCGTCGCCGGTGCAGCTCACGATTTTTACGCCGCTCAACCAGGACGTGGTCCAGGCTATCGTTCAGGCCGACCTCGACCGCTTGCGGCCCATCGAGGCGCTCACCCTGCTGGCGCGCCTCAAGCAGCAGATTACACAATGAAGCGTTCCAAGATGAAGCATTCACGGCGGGACTTTCTCTCCGTTGTCCTGGCGGTAAGCGCCGCGCCGGCGCTGCGGGAAACGATTGCTGCGCCGCTGCCCGCGCCGCAGGCCCCGCTTCCCTATGGCGCGCCCGGCGTAAAAATCTTCGCCCGCCCGCGCGATTACTCACTGGACCTGCCCGCTTACATCACGCGGCTCATGGGCGAGCATCGCGCCCGCCGGCAGGGCATCATGGCCGGACTGAACACGCGCGAGAAGGTTGTCGAGCGGCAGAGATTCATCCGCGCCAAACTCTGGGAGCTGCTGGGCGGCCCGCTGGAAACAACGCCGCTCAACCCGCGCGTGGTGGGCAGCGTGGCGCGGCAGGGCTATCGCATTGACCGCCTCATCTACGAGAGCCGGCCGCGGCTGTTCGTCACCTCGAACCTGTATGTGCCCGAAGGGCGCGGGCCGTTCCCCGCGGTGCTCAGCTCCTTGGGGCACGCCGCCACCGGCAAGACGTCGTACTACCAGCACCTGTTTCACACCCTGGCGCGCAAGGGCTATATCGTGCTGGCCTTTGACCCCTTCGGGCAGGGCGAGCGAATCGAGTATCCCGGTGGCGAGCCGGGGGTTTCAGCGATCGGCGGCGCCACTCGCGAGCACGACTACGCCGGTAAACGACTGCTGCTGCTGGGCGTGAACTTCGGCCTGTACCGCGCCTGGGACGGCATTCGCGGCATTGACTACCTGCTTTCGCGCGACGACGTGGACCCTGCGCGGATCGGCTGCGGCGGCCAATCGGGCGGCGCCACCATGACCATGTTCCTGGCGGCGCTCGACGAGCGCATCCGCGCCGCCGTCGTCTCGGAGGGCAACACCGAAAACTTCGCGCAGGAGGGCTTCGAGCCGCCCGGCTCGGTGGACGACGCCGAGCAGAACATCGTGCCCGCGCTTCCCGAAGGCCTGGACCGCTTCGATCTGCTGCACGCTTTCGCGCCGCGGCCGCTGCTGATCGCCATCGGCAACAAAGATGCCGGCACCACCTATTCGCCGAAGTTCGTGAACGACAGCCTGGCCGCTCTCGAAGAGCTGAAAGTGACCTATCGGCTGCTGGGCGCCGAAGAAAGCGTGAAGCTGGTCGAGACGCCTCAGCGGCACGGCTACGTCTATGAGCTGCGCCGCGCCAGCTATGCCTGGTACAACCGCTGGCTCGGCCGCCCGCGGGAGGATGACCGCGAAGCGCCGGTGACCGTCGAGCCCGACCGCAATCTCTGGTGCACCGATACCGGCTTCGTGGTGAACTCGCTTGGCGGCGAAACCGCTTTTACGCTGACGCGCAAGCTGGCCGCGGCCACAAAGCCCGCGGGCCCCGTGACGGCGGAGCATCTCCGCCGCGCGCTGGCGCTTCCCAAAGCGGCCCCGAACTCCCCTATCCCAGGTTGGGCCGCGCAAACGCTGAGCGTCACCACAAAGTACGACCATCTCGTCGAGGAATTGAATCTGGTCAGCGAGCCCGGCATCCAACTACCCGCCTGGATCGCGCATCTGGGCGACACCGGCGCCGGCGCCAGGCGTCCCGCAGTGTTGCTGCTGGCCGACGCCGGCAAAGACGGTTTTGTGGCTGAGGGACAACTGGCCGGCGAATTCGTCCGGGCCGGTTTTCTGTTCTGCGCGGCCGACGTGCGCGGCCGCGGCCAGTGCACGCCGCAACCGCCGTCGCGCGGGCCGCGCTATTACGCCGGCCGCGGCGAAGACTTCTACGTCTGGAACACGCTGGTGGCGGGACGCCCGATGCTGGGCGGTTACGTCACCGACGCCCAGGCGGCATTGCGCGCGCTGCGGGCGCGGCCCGACGTTGACCCGTCGCGGCTGTGGATCATCGGCCAGGGAACGATGGGCGTGGTGGCGCTGTTCACGCTGGCGCTCGACCCGGCGTTAAGCGGCGCCATCGTCGAACGCGCGCTCACCGACTACCGCTCGATCGTCGAAAACGACCGCTACAGCGCGCCGTTCCGCATTTACCTGTTCGGCGTGCTCAAGCAATTCGATCTCCCGGATGTCGCGGCACTGGCGAAGCCCCGGCCGTTACTGCTGCTCAATCCCGTTGACCAGTCGGGGCGTAGTGTTGAGGTGCACGCCGTCGCCTCCCGCTACGCCTCCGCCACCGTCCGGTCGGGTGTTTCCGTATCGGCGGCGACGTACCTGGACTGGTTGAGCCAAAAATGAGCCGCCTCCTCCTGGTTTTTCTTTTCGGCGTAGCACAGGCATTCCTGCCTGTGCCACGCACGGAGCTCGAGACGGCGCGGCGGCTCGGCAAGGCGTATTACGAAGAAGGCAACTACCGCGCCGCCGTCGAGCAGTTCCGGCGCGTGCTGCGGGCACAGCCGGGCGCCGGCGTCTTCGCCGATCACCTGAACCTGGGGCTCGCGCTGGTGGGCTTGCCGGACGAAGCGGGCGCGCTGGCGGAACTGGAGACGGCGCGCCAGATGAACGCCGCGTCGCCCGCGCCGCTTTACGCCTTGGGCATCCTCTACAAGCGCCAGGGGCGTTTCCGCGAGGCGCTCGATTTTCTTGAGCGCGCGCAGAAGGCCGGCGCCTCCGACATGGCCACGCTGTTCAACACCGGCGCGGTGCTGATGTCGCTGGGCCGCTCCGAAGACGCGATGCAGTGGTTCCAGAAGGTCCTCGACCGCGGCGTGGATTTCGGGCCCGGGTGGTACCTGGCCGCCGAGTATCGCCTGTCGCGCCTGCTGCAGCGGATGGGCCGCGGCGATGAAGCCGTAGCGGCGCTGCGCCGCTGGGAGGCGCGCAAGAAAGCGATGCGGGAGCCGAACGACTCAGCCGCGATGCTGGAGTTGGGACCGTTGGCCGCGGCGCAGATTCCCGCTGAAACCGCTCCGCCGCGCCCGGCGGTTGCGGCGCCGGTGTTTGCCGCCGCCGTTCGCCACCAGGCTTCGGCTTCGGCCGCTCCGCCCGCCGAAACAACCTCGTTCGATTACGACGTGGACGGCGACCTCGATCGCCTGGTGGTTCCGGCCGCGTGCGGCGCGCCGCGCCTGCAGCGAAACAATGGGAACGAAACCTTTGTGGACGTCACCGCGGCCGCCGGCGTCGCCGCGCCGATGCCGGTGTGCGCCGCCGCCGCCGCCGACTTCGACAACGACGGCGACCCGGACATCGCCCTGGCCGGCCCCGGCGGCGCCTGGCTCCTTGACAATCTCAGGGGCGGCAAGTTCCGGCTCTCGACGCCGTTCGGAAAAGCGGCGGGCACGGCGATTGCGCCGGCCGACTTCGATGCCGACGGCAACTTCGATCTGCTGTTCGCCTCGGCTTCGGCGGCCGCCATCTGGTGGAACCGCGGCCCGGGCCTGTCACCGGTGGAAGGCGCAGCGGCGCCGTTCGTCGTTGCCGACTTGAACGGCGATGGCCTGCCCGACATTGCCTCGGCCGGCGCGAAGCAATTGCAGTTCTGGCTGAACCTGGCGGGGCGCCGCTTTCAGCCGCATTCCGGGCCGCCGCTGCCCGCAGCCGCCGACACCCTCCGGGCGGCGTACTCGCAGGACGGCGCGCTGGCGCTCATTGTCTCAGGCAGCCACCCGGAGCGTATCGCTCCGGGTGGCGGCGTCGCGTGGCGGTTCAATCGCACCGCTCCGCAATCGCATTGGCTGCGCCTGAACCTGGAAGGCGTGCGCAGCAACAAGGCCGGCGTCGGCGCGGTGGTCGAGGTGAAGTCCGGCAATTTTTACACCCGTGCTCTGGTCGGCGCCGCCCCGCTTACGGTCGAGACGGGCGCGCTCGAGCGTGTGGACGTGGTGCGCATCACCTGGCCGAACGGCATCGTCCAGAACGTCATCGAGACGCCGACGAACCGCGAGCTGCGCGTCGCCGAGCAGGACCGTTTGGCCAGCTCCTGCCCGCTGCTTTACCTGTGGGACGGAAGCCGGTTCCGGTTCTTCGCCGAAGTGCTCAGCAGCACGCCGCTCGGCGAGCCCGACGGGCGCGGCGGATTCATTCTGCCCGGCTCGCGCGAGCGCGTCTTTCTGCCCGGCGGCAAAATGCGCCCGCGGGACGGCCGCTACGTCTTCCAGTTGACCGAGGAGCTGCGCGAGGCGGTGTACCTGGACCGCGCGCGTCTGATGGCTCTTGACCATTTGGTGGGAACGCGTGCGTTCGTGGACGAGGCGTACCGCGGCGCGCCGGCGGCGTCCCATCCGGTGACGCTGGCCGATGCGGCGGCACTCCCGCTGCGCCGCGAGCCGGCTGAGCCGCGAGCGGACGCGCTGCCGGGACTGATGGAGAAGCACGCGGTCTATTTCGACTTGCCGCCGGGCGCTGATTTCCTGGTTCTGCGCGGCTGGACGTACTGGATGGACTCCAACGTCGCTACCGCCGCCGCGCAGGATCCGGCCCGCGCGACGATTTTTCCCTCGCTCGAAGCGCGACAGCCGGACCGAAGCTGGCGCACCGTGATCGCCGACCTGGGGGTGCCCTCGGGCGCCGGGCGCCTGGTGCTGGCCGATCTGCGCGGCCGCTCGCTCGGGCTTGGGCAGTTGCGCATCATCACCAACCTGCGCGTCGAGTGGGAGCAGGTCCTGGCCGGCCGCTCGGGCGCGCCGCCGCGGGTTGCCGCCGCCATGCCTTCACGCGCCGACGTTCATTACCGCGGCTTTTCCGCGCCGCGCATCTCGCCCGCCCGCAGCGAGCCCGATTTCTACGATTATTCCCGCCTGATGCCGCAGCCGCCGTGGAACGCGCTTCCCGGCCGCTACACCCGGTACGGCGATGTTCGGGCGCTACTCGCCGCCGAAGACGACGAGCTGGTCGTGCTGGGCGCTGGCGACGAATTGACACTGGAATTTCCCGCCGGTGAGTTCCCGCCGCCGGCGGCGGGATGGCAGCGAGATTTTGTTCTGGAGCTTTCCGGCTGGGCCAAGGCCGGCGAGACAAACACGGCCGGCTCGGAGCGCGTCGAGCCGCTGCCCTTCCGCGCCATGAAAAAATATCCCTACCGCGCCGCCCCGAACGCCGCCTGGGAGCGCCGCTGGCTCACGCGCCGGCCCATGCCGCATCTCCCGCCGCTCGCCCCCGCTTTTTGATCGAGATCAGGCATCTTTTGATCCTTTGACCGGCGGCCCCTGGCAACCTGCTACCCATATTTATGGTAATATGGGTTCCACGTTCCACGTAATGAAGACCACAATCGAGCTTCCGGACGATCTGCTCATCGCGGCCAAGAAGAAGGCCGCCGAAACCAGGGTCACGCTGCGCGAGCTCTTTGAGCGCGGCCTGCGCCGGGAGCTTCAGGATGCCGGGAACCGGCGTCCGGGGAAGCAGCGTCCCAGGAGAATCCGATGGGTAACCTCTAAGGGCGGCCTGCCGCCGGGCCTGGACGTTTCCAACCGCGAGAAGATGTACGAATGGCTCGCAC
>JBKKAI010000175.1:0-6359 GCA_046714815.1 Terriglobia bacterium
GCGGAAGCAAGCTTCCGCGCGGAAAAGCGGTGGCAAGCCACCGCACTCCAAACCAGAACCCTCGGCGTTACGGAATGGCTCACCGCGGAGGACGCAGAGGCCGCGGAGAACATGCCTGGATTTCCACTCTCTGCGTTTCTGCGCCTCTGCGGTGAATGCAGGGCTTGCGCTAGACCAACTCCTGGACGAGGCTGTCGAACAGGTCCTTCTTCATTCCCAGCGGCTGCTTCACGAGCGGGCCCTGGCGCAGCGCCGGCTCGGAATCTTCGTAGGTGGCCTGCTCGTCCTTGTAAAAGAGCCCGAGGGGGATGCGGTCGCCCCACTCGAAGGACCGCTCCATGGCGACGCGCGGGTCCGACGTATTGTAGCTCTTGTCGTCCTGCAACTTGTAGCAGCGCTGCTTGAAGTAGGGGTAGGTGTTGAGCTTGTTATAGGTAACGCAGGGGCTGAACGTGTCCACCAGGGCGAACCCGTGATGGTTGATGGCGCCGGCAATCAGGTCGGCCATGTGCATCGGATCGCCGGAGAAAGCGCGCGCCACGTAGGTGGCGCCCGCCACCAGCGCCAGCGCCAGGGGGTTGATGGGAAGCTCGACGTTGCCGCGCGGCGTGGACTTGGTGCGGACATCCTTCAGCGTCGTCGGGGATGCCTGCCCGGTGGTCAGCCCGTAAACCTGGTTGTTCATCACCACGTAGGTCAGGTCCAGGTTGCGGCGCATGGCGTGGATGAAGTGCGCGATGCCGATTCCGTACCCGTCGCCGTCACCGCCGGTGATCACCACTTTCAACTCGTGATTGGCGAACTTGGCGCCGCTGGCCACGGCCACGGCGCGGCCATGCAGGCTGTGCACGCCGTAGGCATGGACATAACCGGGCAGGTTCGACGAGCAGCCGATGCCGGAAACCAGCAGCAGGTCTTTCGGCTGCACGCCGGCCTTTCCGGCCGCCATTTTTACCGCCTTGAGAACCGCAAAATCGCCGCAGCCCGGACACCAGTCCGGCTCGACCGCGCCTGCGAACGTTTCGATAGGTAATTCCAGGATTGTAGCCATGAATCGTCTCCTCGGGTTTCGGTTTCAGTTGGTGGCGGCCGAAGCTGCCGGCTCGGACGCCCGATAGGAATAGGTGGCGCCGGTTTCGACGCCGATTTCCAGCTCGCCGCGCTTCTGGCCGCCGTCGCGCGCCACCAGCTCCACGCGCCAGATCTTCTCGTGGTGGCCGTTGGCCGCCTCGCGCTGCAGTTGACCCGGGCGCACGTCGTGCGCCAGGTGCGTGCGGATGTAGTGATAGGCGATTTCGCGGGCATCCTCTTCGCTGACATCCAGGTCCTGCGGCTTGCCGGCCAGGATGCGTCGGACTTCGTCGGCCACGAAGCGCGGCTCGAACGGCTCGCCGTCGTAGCGGCGAATGACGTCGTGCGCGCTGTAGCCGGTTTCGGCGCGAAGATGCCGCGTGAACTGGCCGGTAAAGTTGCACTCGACAACGATGGCGCGGCGCGCCGGCTTCAATATCTCGCGCACCTCGCGGCTGTGGAACGGATGGAGGTACTTCACCGAGAGGTGGTTGGCGCGCACGCCGGCCTCGGCCAGCACGGCGACGGCATCGCGCACCACGCCTTCGCTCGAGCCCCAGGTGATGAGGGTGACGTCGGCGTCCGCCGGCCCCTCCAGGCGCGGCGGCGGCAGTTCCGCCAGCAGCGCCTCCATCTTCTTCATCCGCCGCTCCATCAACTTGCGGCGCAATGGGGCGTTGGTGAACTCGTCGCTGATCAGGATGCCTTCCTCGTCGTGCTCGTCGGTGGCCGCCACATGCACGGTGTTGGCCGTGCCGGGCAGCGCCCGCGGGGAGATGCCCGACTGGGTCAGCGCGTAGCGCTTGAACCGGCCGTTCTCGGCGGGCCACGACGTCACCAGCTCGCCGCGATCAATCGGCACGTCGTGCCGCAGCGCGGAGGGCTCGACGGTTTCCGGGTGCTCGCTCAGCAGCAGGTCGGTGATGATGGTGACCGGCAACTGGTATTTTTCGGCGAGGTTGAAGGCCTCCACCGTCGTCTCGAAGCAATCCGCCGTGTTCGTCGGAGCGATGATCACCCGCGGGTATTCGCCCTGCGACGCGCCGTACACCTGGTTCAGGTCACCCTGCTCCGTCTTGGTGGGAATGCCGGTGGAGGGTCCGCCACGCTGCACCTCCACCACCACGACCGGCGCCTCGATCATGCCTGCCATTCCGATGGCCTCGGTCATCAGCGCGAAGCCGCCGCCCGACGTAGCGCACATGGCGCGGACCCCGGCATAGCCGGCGCCCACCGCCATGTTCATCACCGCCAGCTCGTCTTCGCACTGCTTCACCACGATTCCGCAGCGCTCGCCGTGCGCGGCCATCCAATGCAGGATGGAAGAGGCCGGGGTCATCGGGTAGGCCGAATAGAACTTGCAGCCCGCGGTGGCTGCGCCCAGCGCAATGAGCTCGTTGCCGGTGACAAACGGACGCCGCAGGCGGCTGAAGTTCCAGGTGTGGCCCAACGGCACGAAGCGCTCGCGCGCATACTCGTAACCGGCGCGCGCCAGCTTCACGTTCTGATCCACCACCGAGGCGCCCTTGTGTTGGAACGTGTCGTCGAGCACGCCTCCCAGCATCTCGAAGTCCAGACCGGCCAGAAACAGCGTGGCCCCCAGCGACACCGTGTTCTGCATCACCGGCAGCAGCTTGCCCAGGCCGCGGGTCAGCTCCGTCACCGGGATGGGCACCGCCATCACCTGGTCGCCCAGCAACTGCGGGTCGCAGTGCAGCTTGTCGGAGTTGAACAGCACCGCGCCGCCCGCGTTGACTTCGCGCGCGTGGCGCTCCACCGAGTCCTGGTTCAGCGCGATGAGGATGTTCAGGTGGTCGCCGTGCGAGTGGACTTTCTCCTCGCCCAGCCTCACCCGCAGCCAGATATGGCCGCCGCGGATAACGGATTGATAGGAATTGTAGGCGTAGACGTGCAGGCCCAGGCGCGAAGCCGTTTTGGCCAGCGCATCGCCGGACTTGTCCAGCCCATCTCCGGCCGCGCCAGCGATACCAATGGTTACTTCATGGAGCATAAGTCCCCCTAGGGATTCGAAGTGGCCCTTGCCGGACACCGGTGGCCGTATGGCCGCGGCGCCCGACCAGGCTCCCACGCGATTTGGATTTACCTTGATACTACATACTTCTGCCCTTCCACAACAAGCTTTATTCCAGGGCACAGGCGGGAATGCCCGTGCTACGCCGACTCTTCCGAAGCCGGCCCGTCGTATAATCCGCTGGGGGATCGGCCGTGGATGTAGACCTGCGCGACTTCGTTTCGCAGATGATCGAGATCGCCAGGGAGAACCTGGAGCGCGACGGCTTTCTGACGCCCGCCGCCTTCCTCGTCACTCCCGCCGAGACCCTGGCGATGGCCGTGGAGTTCAACGGCCCGGACGAGAAAGAAGAGGCCTATCGAAAAGTTGTGGAAACCGCGCGGGAGTTCGGCGCGATGGCCATCATCACCCTGAACGACGCCCATTACCGGACCGGACCGGCGGCCGCGGACTCCGAGAATTATTATCCCGGCCAGTTGGCCGCCGAGCGGGCGCCGGAGTGCATCTTCGTTTCCGTGTCCGGGCCGGGAATCAAGCCGTGGTGCCTGCGCCTGCCGTACCGCCGCACCGGCGACGGCCTGGCCTTCGGCAGTCCGGAAGAATCGAGCGGCGCCGAAATCGGCCTCCTGCCCGGCTGGTCCTCCGACTCCCCACCGCCTTCGTAGTGGCACAGGCATTCTTGCCTGTGCGGGCATGATACCTTTGCAGGCGAGTCGTTCTGGAGGATGGTATTCATGCTTAGGGTTCCGGGCCCGTGGGCCGGTGTGTTCTTTGTGGCCACCTTCCTCTGGGCATCCACATGCGCCGCTCAAGAGGCGGCCGGAGGGAAGCGAATGCCGTACGCGGCGAAAAAGCTGGATGTCATCGTTGCCGGCGAGCCGGCGGTCCTGCTGGAACAGCCGGCCCCGGCCGATCCCGGCCGTCCGGCCATCGTCAGCGCCGAGGTCCTGCCGGGCCGCGGCATGAACATTTTTCAAATCCGCGCGCACGTTCCCGGCCGGGGAATCACCGACCTGCTGGTTTCTCCCTCGCTCGAAGAGGGGCGGAAGACGCTGGTGGGCGACCCCGACGATCCCGCCGCCAACAAGACGTTCGGCATGGGCGCGCCGATTCTGTTGCCGTGGGCCAACCGGATTCGCGGGAAACTTTCAGCCGACGGCAAGAGCATCGAGGCCACGGTCCTGGGCAAGCCCGTGAAGCTGTTGTCCAATGGCGCTATCAAGAAACCGGGCGACGAGCCCCACGCCATCCACGGATTCCTGATGGCCCGTCGGGTAGATAAGGTGACGACCGAAGCCGACGCCAACCATGCCGCCGTGCACGGAGTGCTCGAAGCGAGCGACTTCGACGGCCGCTGGCTGTCCAAGACGCACGTGGCCATCACGGTCGCGCTGCGCGGCGGCAAATTCGCTCTGGACATCACCGCGACGAACGCCGGCAGCGAGCCGCTGCCGGTGGGCATCGGCTGGCATCCGTTTTTCGCGATCCCCAGCGGCAGGCGCGACCAGGCGCGCGTCCGCATCCCTGCCCGGCAACGCGCGGTGGTGAACAACTACGACGAAGTTTTCCCAAGCGGCGCGCTCGTACCCGTCAAGGACACGCCGTTTGATTTCTCGCGTCCGGGCGGCGCCGAACTGAAACAGCTTTACGTGGATGACTGCTTCATGGACCTGGAACGGACGGCCGAAGGACACGTCGTGGCGGAGCTGATTGATCCCGCCGCAAAATACGGGTTGCGCATTCGCGCCACTTCACCGGAAGTGACCGCGGTCCAGGCCTTCTCGCCGCTGGCGCGAACGCTGGTGGCGCTGGAGCCGCAGTTCAACTGGGCCGACCCATTCAGCAGCGTCTGGGGTGGAAAGAAGACCGGCATGGTGGTGCTGGAGCCGGGCCGGTCCGTCCGCTACTCGGTGGAAGTGGAGCTCTTCGTGCCGTAGGCAGCACAGACATTCCTGTCCAATGTGACACATGGCGATTGACAAACGTCTGATAGAAGCGCGCGAGGATATCCTCCGGGTTGCTGCCCGGCACGGAGCCCGCAACGTTCGAATCTTTGGGTCCGCGTCTCGCGGGGACACCGGCCCCGACAGTTACGTCGGAATCCCACCCGATCCGGGTGGTGCTGGTGGACTTGCTTGTGGAAGCCGGGCCCCATCGCACACCTTTTTTCCCGGGTGGACTTCTGGCTGACCTGGAGGAGTTGCTCGGCCGCAGGGTTGAAGTCGTGACTGAGCAAGGATTGCACTGGTACATCCGGGGACAGGATCCTGAAAGAGGCAGTGCCGCTTTGAAGGACGACTGTCTTTATCTGATCCACATCGGCGAATGCATTCGCTCTTGCGCGCTGGTCGCAAGCGGGAGCTCTTGAGAGGCGGAGCCAGCCGATTGGCAGCCTGCCACTCTGATTTCGCTTTGGCCGAAGATTTCGCGGAAGCCGCGACGCACGCCATCGGTTACCGCTGCGAGCATTTCGTGGAGCGGGCGGTTCGGGGAACGAAGCGGGCAGCCAGCGGCCGGCGAGCCGGGCGAAGGAATCGGCCGGCGATCCCGGCGCAGGAATCTCGCTGTCGGAGCGGGACTTAACCCAGTGGTTCTGCTCGAAGGCCCTGCTTCTCAGTCAACTGTCGCGTTGTGGGCGCATTCCAGGCGGTCTCAGTTTTCTGCCGGCAGCCGATGGAGACGTATTTCCGGCATCGGGTAATCTTTCCCGTTGTCCGTTACCAGCGTCAGATCGTAAGCGAGGGCCACCGCCGCGATTGTCGCATCCATAACTCCCAGTGTCCTGCCACGGCGAGCCCAGTCACGTTTCAGAAGACCCGCCATTCTGGCTACCTCCCATGTGACGTCGTAGAAGGCCAGGCTCTCCAGGAGCTCGTCGGTTCCTTGCTGCTCCATCGCTTTCATGCCGGCATACACCTCCGTCACATTAATGGAGCAGCAAGCCAATAGATGCCCTTGTGAAAGGAGGCCTTCCAGGAAGGCGCCCCGGCCGTGCCTCTTATTCAGTACGTCTATAATGACGCTCGAATCCAGGAGATAGGTCGCCATGGACTATCTGCGGGTCTGCTTCTGAAAGCGTTGCTCGCCTTCCTGGCGAAGCTTTCTGATCCACGCTGCCGCGCCACGCTTGAGTTCAGGATGATTCTCATCTTTCCAGGCGCCGTTGGCGCGCTTCAAGGCTTTCAACATTCGAAGCCGCTTCACCTCACGGGCGGCAACCTCGGCAAGAAAACTACTGCGGCCCCTTTTTCCGACC
>JBKKAI010000176.1:0-5089 GCA_046714815.1 Terriglobia bacterium
CGGGACGTAGGCGCGCTTGCCGGTGCCGTGGCTGGGGTCGACCAGGATCGGCAAGTGACAGATCGCCCGCGCCGGCGGGATGACCGACAGGTCGAGCGTGTTGCGGCTGTGGTCGGAGAACGTTCGCACGCCGCGCTCGCACAGCACCACCTGGTAGTTGCCGCCGGCCAGGATGTATTCGGCCGAAAGCAGCAGCTCTTCGATGGTGGCTGACGGGCCGCGCTTGAGCAGCACCGGCTTGTCCACTTTTCCCAACTCACGCAGCAGGTTGTAATTCTGCATGTTGCGCGCGCCCACCTGGAGCAGATCCACGTAGCGCAGCATCATCGAGATGTGGGTGTGGTCCATCACCTCGGAGACCACCAGCATGCCGTACCGGTCGGCGGCCTCGCGCATCATCCGCAGGCCGTCTTAGCCGAGGCCCTGGAAGCTGTAAGGGGAAGTGCGGGGCTTGAACGCGCCGCCGCGCAGCACCCGGATGCCTTCCCCGGCGAGGATTTCGGCCGAGCGGTGGATTTGCTCGCGGGTTTCGACGCTGCACGGGCCGGCCATCATCACCACGTCCCGGCCGCCGATCTCCACCGGCGTCTTTCCCGCCGCGCCCACGCGCACCACGGTGCTCTGCGGCCGGAAAGCGCGGCTGGCCAGCTTGTAAGGCGCGGAGATGCGCAGCACCTCGTGCACGCCGTCCAGCACCTCGATGTCGCGCACGTCGAAGCCGACCTTGGCGCCCACCGCGCCGAGAACCGTGTGTCGCGCGCCCGTCGAGCGGTGGATGTCGAAGCCCATCCCCACCAGCCGGTCAATCACCGCCTGGATCTGCGGCTCGGTCGCGTCCTCCTGCATCACAACAACCATTCATCCTCGCTTTCCCTACCGGTCATCCGGCCTGCCCATCAGGATGCGCTGGATCGAGCGGCCTTCGTCGAGGATGCGCTCGAAAACGCGGCGCAGCGCGCCGTGGTCCAGCGGGCCGCCGTTGACGGCGGCGGTGTTGCGGAAAATCTCCTCCTCGCGCTGGGGCTCGTAGATGGCCATGCCGCGCTGCTGTTTCAGCTTGGCGATCTCGAGCACGCAGGCGGCGCGGCGATTGAGCAGCGCCACCAACTCGCGGTCCACTTCGTCAATCTTGTCGCGCCAGTCACTGATGTCCATGATTCACACTCGCACCGGCCCCGCTTTTCAGATCCCGCGCCAGCGCGGCCAGCCGCTCGGCGGAACGGTGCTCCTCGACAACGCGCACCAGCGCGCTGCCCACCACGGCGGCGTCGGCGTGGCCGCGCAGCGCCGCGATCTGCGCGGCGCTCGAGATGCCGAAGCCCGCCGCCACAGGCAGCGCGGTCACGGCGCGAATGCGCCCGAGCAGCGGCAACAGTTGATCGGAGAGCGTCTCGCGCGCGCCGGTGACGCCGGTGCGCGAGACCGCGTAGAGAAAGCCGCGCGAAACATCGCCGATACGCCGCAGGCGCGCATCGGTGGAGGTCGGCGCGGCCAGAAAAATCGTGTCCAGCGAGGCGGCGCGCATCCGGCCCAGGTACGCGCCGGCCTCTTCGACGCTGAGGTCGGTGATCAGAACGCCGTCGGCGCCGGCTTGGCGCGCATCGGCCGCAAACCGCTCGAAGCCGTAGCGCAGGATAGGATTCAGGTAGCTGAACAGCACCAGCGGCAGGCGCGTCGCGCGCCGCGCGCCCGCGACCAGATCGAGGACGCCGGCCAGCGTGGTCCCCGAGCGCAGCGCGCGCTCGCTGGCGCGCTGGATGACCGGGCCGTCGGCCAGCGGGTCGGAAAACGGGACACCCAGCTCGAGCACATCCACCCCGGCCTCTTCCAGCGCCGGAATGAACTCGGCGGTGGCCCGCAGGTCGGGATCGCCGGCGGTGATATAAGCCACCAGGCCAAGACGGCCGCCGCGGCGCAAATCCTCGAAGCGCCGGGTGATGCGCCCGGCAATCGTTCCCGGCGTCGCGCCCCTCGCTGCGTCACTGGCCAAGGCGCAGCTCCCGCTCGAGGATTTCCATGTCCTTGTCGCCGCGGCCCGAAACATTCACCACGAACAACTGGCCGGCGGCGCCCGGCGCCCGGCGCATGGCTTCGGCCACAGCGTGCGACGACTCCAGAGCCGGAATGATGCCCTCCAGCCGCGCCAGCGCGCGGCACGCTTCGAGCGCCTGCGTGTCGGAACAAACGCCGTATTCGGCGCGGCCCTGGTCGTGCAGCCAGGCGTGCTCGGGGCCCACCGCGGCGTAATCGAGCCCGGCCGAAACCGAGTGCGTCAGCGCGATCTGGCCGTCCTCATCCTGCAGGACGTAGCTGTAGGCGCCCTGCAGAACGCCGGGGCTGCCGCCGCTGAACCGCGCCGCGTGCTGCCCCAGCTCGCGGCCGCGCCCGCCCGCCTCGACGCCCAGCATGCGGACCGCCGCATCGCCGAGAAACTCGTGGAACAGGCCGATGGCGTTGCTGCCGCCGCCGACGCAGGCGATCAGCAGGTCGGGCAGGCGCCCTTCGGCTTCCAGTATCTGCGGCCGCGCCTCGCGGCCGATGATGCTCTGGAAGTCGCGGACCATCTGCGGGTACGGATGCGCGCCCAGCACCGATCCCAGCAGGTAATACGTCGTCTCGACGTTGGTTACCCAGTCGCGCATCGCTTCGTTGATCGCGTCTTTCAGGGTCTTGCTGCCGGAGCCCACCGGCACGACTTCGGCGCCCAGCAGTCGCATGCGGAACACGTTGAGGCGCTGCCGGGCCATGTCTTCCTCGCCCATGTAGACCACGCATTCCATGCCGAACAGCGCGCAGACGGTGGCCGTTGCCACGCCGTGCTGGCCCGCGCCGGTCTCCGCGATAACGCGGCGCTTGCCCATGCGCCGCGCGAGCAGCGCCTGGCCCAGACAGTTGTTGATCTTGTGCGCGCCGGTGTGCAGCAGGTCTTCGCGCTTGAGATAAATCCGGGCGCCGCCCAGGTGCTCGGTGAGCCGCCGCGCAAAAAACAGCGGCGTGGGCCGGCCGGCGTAACGGGCCAGCAGCTCGTCGAGCTCGGCGTGGAAAGCGGGATCCTGCTGCGCGGCCGCGTAGGCCTGCTCGAGTTCCTCGAGCGGGGTCATCAGCGTCTCGGGAACATAGCGCCCGCCGAATTCGCCGAACCTACCCGCCTGCCCTGCCTGACCGGCCCGAAATGACGTGCTCATGACTTTTCCGCCTCGCGCACGGCGCGGATGAACCGCTCGACCAGCCGGGGATCCTTTTTCCCGGGTTCGATCTCCACGCCACCGGCAACGTCCACGGCCCACGGCTGGACGCGGCGCACTGCTTCGCCGGCATTTTCCGGCGTCAGCCCGCCGGCCAGGATCACACGCCCCCAGCGTTTGACTTCGAGCGCTCGCTGCCAGTCGAACACGGCGCCGGTCCCGCCGGGCGTGCTGCCCACGCCGTCCAGCAGGAAGGCGTCGGCGGCGTAGGCGGCCAGCACCGCCGGGTTGAATCCATTATCCATGCGAAAGGCTTTCACTTTGCGAAACGTTCCGAGCGCCGCGAGGTGCTCGGGCGTCTCCGCGCCGTGAAGCTGCAGCGCGGTGAGGCCGGCCACCCTCGCGGTCTCCAGCACCAGTTCCGGAGGCTCGTCCACGAACACGCCGACTTTCCACACGTCCTCGGGCAGCGCGGCGATGATGCCGGCGGCGAGTTCGGGCAGGATGTAGCGGCGGCCCGGCCGCCAGAAATTGAAGCCCAGCGCGCCGGCGCCGGCGTCAACCGCGGCGCGCGCGTCCTCCAGCCGGGTGATGCCGCAGATTTTGACGCGCACCATAATTCTTATCCGCTGGAACCAAGGCACAGGCAGGAATGCCTGTACTACAGCAGCGCGCGGAGCGCCAAGCCGGGATCGGCAGCCGTCATCAACTGCTCGCCGATCAGGAAGGCGCGGTAGCCGGCGGCTTCCAGGCGGGCCAGGTCTTCGGTGGAGCGCAGGCCGCTCTCGCTGACCACGATCGCCCGCGAGGGCAGGCGCGCCCGCAGGCGCAGCGACGTCTCCAGGTCCACCGACAGCGTCGAGAGGTTGCGGTTGTTCACGCCGATCAGCCGGGCCCCGAGCGCCGAGGCGCGATCCACGTCCTCCTCGCTATGGACTTCGACCAGCGCGTCGAGACCCAGTTCCATGGCGCGGCTGTACAGCGTGCGAAGGCGGCCGTCATCCACGGCGGCCACGATCAGCAGCACAGCGTCGGCGCCGGCCGCGGCCGATTCGGTGACCTGGTAGGGGTCCACCAGAAAATCCTTGCGGAGCACCGGCAGCCGCACCGCTTCGCGCGCCTCGCTCAGGTGCGCCAGCGTTCCGCCGAAGCGCTTCGCATCCGTCAGGATGGAAAGCGCGCGCGCGCCGCCCGATTCATAGGCCCGCGCGAGGTTGGCCGGCGAGTGATTATCGTGCAGCCTCCCGCGCGACGGCGAGGACTGCTTCATCTCGGCGATAATCGCCCGCCCATGGCGCACCAGCATCGGCGCGAACGGCCGCCGCACCTGGTCGCGCACCTGGGCCTCCAACTCCGCCTCGCTGACCCGCGCGCGGCGCTCGGCTACCTCGTCGTACTTGTCGGCGACAATTCTGGCCAGTAAATCGCTGCTGGCGCTGGAATGGGTTGCCACGCCGGACATTCCCTCTCACCAAATCCGTGGAACTGGTGGGTGTAATCAATCCCTATCCTATGTGCCGGATACCGCCAAGTCAAGCGGAAGGCCGGCGCACCTGTTACAATCTCCCACCGCCGTGCCGAACACCGGTTCCACCGCCGCCGCGCGTCCCTCTGCTCGACAGTTGACCCGCTATTTTTCCCGTTTCCCCTCCCGCCGGATCGCCGTGCTGGGCGACTTCATGCTCGATGAGTTCGTCTGGGGCCGGGTGTCGCGCTTTTCGTCCGAGGCGCCGGTGCCGGTGGTGGAGGTCACCGGCCAGACCGCGTCGCCGGGCGGCGCCGGCAACGTGGTGGCCAACATCGTGGCGATGGGCGGGCGCGCCGTCCCTTTCGGCATCATCGGCACAGATGACGCGGCCGAGCGGCTGCGCGCGCTGCTCCGCAAAATCGGGGCGCCGGCCGGC
>JBKKAI010000177.1:0-11012 GCA_046714815.1 Terriglobia bacterium
TGCCGATTTCAACGCCGCCCAGTATTTTCTTGTCTAGCAGCGCTGCGCTTTTGCGGTGGGCGGCGCCGCCGGCGTCTTCCACGACAAATTCGTTGAAGAACGGCCCGAAGAAACGCCGCTGGAGCCGGGCCGCGGCGTAATGGGCCTTTGCCAGGTTGTGCCGGGCCAGCTCGCGCAGCCCTTCCTTGCCGTAGAGCGTCATGAAGATGGTGGCCATCAGCGCGAACAGCGCCTGGTTGGTGCAGATGTTCGAGGTGGCCTTCTCGCGGCGGATGTGCTGCTCGCGCGTGGCCAACGTCAGGCAGAAGCCGCGCCGGCCGCGGTTGTCGGTGGTCTGGCCGACCAGCCGCCCCGGCATGTTGCGCACGAATTTGTCCCGCGTGGCGATGACGCCGGCGAACGGACCGCCGTAACTGGGGGCGATGCCAAAGCCCTGGGTTTCCATGGCTACGATGTCGGCGGCGGCCGGCTGCAGCAGCCCGAGCGACACCGGCTCGGTCACCACCACGATGAGCAGCGCGCCAGAAGCGTGCGCCACCTCCGCCGCGCGCTCGACCTCCTCGACGATGCCGAAGAAATTCGGGGACTGGATCACGACGGCCGCAATATCGTTGGCGGCCGAGAATGGCGCCAGCGCGCCGGTCTCGCGATCGTACTCGAGCTCGCCGACCTCGATCCCCTGGTGGCGCGTGTAGGTGGCCAGCACCTCGCGGTATTCCGGGTGCACCGAGCGGGCCACCAGCGCCTTGTGCCGCCCGGTGATCCGCACCGCCATCATCACCGACTCCGGCAGGGCGCTCGACCCGTCGTACATCGAGGCGTTGGCCACTTCCATGCCGGTCAACTGGCAGATCATCGTTTGAAATTCGAAAATGGCCTGCAGCGTGCCCTGCGCGATCTCGGGCTGGTACGGCGTGTAGGCGGTATAAAACTCGCCGCGCGACACCAGCGCGTCAATCACCACCGGGCGGAAGTGGTGGTACACGCCGGCGCCCAGGAACGAGACGTAGCCCGCCGAGTTCTCGCTCGCCCGCTCGCGGAAATACCGCAGGATCTCGAACTCCGAGATGCCGTCGGGAATGTCCAACGGCCGGCCCAGCCGCACGCTCTGCGGGATGTGCGCGAACAGCCCCTCGGGGCCGGCGTGCCCGAGGGCGTCCAGCATTCGCCGGCGCTCCGTGTCAGACTTAGGTAAGTAGCGCATGTTAAAAGAAGTGATGAGTGATGAGTGATGAGTTATGAGTTCACGAACAAAACCGGTTTTCACTCATAACTCATAACTCATAACTCTTCGGCAACGTACGCCTCGTATTGTTCGGCGGTCAGCAGCTTGTCCAGTTCGCCGGCATCCGCCAGGCGCACTTTCACCAGCCACGCCTGGCCGTGCGGGTCCTGGTTCAGCAATTCGGGTTTGCCGGCAAGCTCGGCGTTCACGTCCAGCACCTCGCAGGCGACCGGCGAGAAAATCTCGGAGACCGCCTTCACCGACTCCACCGTGCCCAACGGCTGCATGGCGCCGAAGCGGTCGCCCACCTTGGGCAGTTCCAGATAAACAATGTCGCCGAGCGCCTTCTGGGCGTGCTCGGTGATGCCGACGGTGGCGGCGCCGTCGCCGTCGGGCCGGATCCATTCGTGCTCGCGCGTGTAGCGGTACTTTGGGGGGTAGGCCATAGTCTTCAGTTCTTCCTCTTGTAAAAAGGCGTTCCGACAATGCGTGCCGCAGCGCGCTGGCCGCGGATTCCGATCTGGATGTCCCGCCCCACTTGCGTCATTTCCGAGGGCAGGTAAGCCAGGCCGATGTTCTTCTTCAAATAAGGCGCCGGCGAGCCGCTGGTGACGTAGCCTGCTTCATCGCCGTTGACGTACACCGCGTAACCGTCACGGGCAATGCCGCGCTCGGTCATCTCGAAACCCACCAGGCGGCGGCGCAGGCCCTCCTGTTTCTGCCGGGCCAGCGTCTCGCGGCCGAGGAAGTCGCCCTTTTCCAGCTTGCAGATCCAGCCCAGGCCGGCCTCGAGTGGCGTATGCGTTTCGTCAATCTCGTGGCCGTAGAGCGCCATCTTCGCTTCCAGGCGCAGCGTGTTGCGCGCGCCCAGGCCGCAGGGAACAAGGCCCTGCTCGCCGCCCACGTCCAGCAACTTGTTCCAGATGCGCTCGGATTCCGCCGGATCGAAATAAATCTCGAAGCCATCCTCGCCCGTGTAGCCGCTGCGCGCGATGATGGCATCCACCCCATCCACCTGGCCGCAGGTGAACCAGTAATAGCGGATCGGCTTCAGGTCCGTCGCGGTGAGCTTCTGCAGGATGCTCTCCGCCTCCGGACCCTGGATGGCAAGCTGGCTGTAGCGCGCACCGATGTTCTGCGGTTCAGCGTCGAAGCGGTTCTGCTCGCGGATCCAGTCGAAGTCGCGGTCCTGGTTCGAGGCGTTGACCACCAGGAAATAATGGTCGTCGCCCATTTTGTGGACGAGCAGGTCATCCGCCAGAGTGCCCTGGGGATACATCAGGCCGCTGTACTGCGCCTGCCCGGCCGCCAGGCGGGAGGCGTCGTTGCAGGTGACCTGCTGAACCAGCCGCAACGCTTCCGGCCCGCGCACTTCGATCTCGCCCATATGGCTGACATCGAACAGCCCGGCGCGCGTCCGCACGGCCATGTGCTCCTGGACGATGCCGCTGTACTCCACCGGCATGTCCCAGCCGCCGAAGGGCACCATCTTGGCGCGCAACCGCCGGTGGGCGGAGTTCAATGCCGTGCGGCGCAGGGGTTCGCTCAACAAGTCCTCCGGCGGGCGAAAGAAGCTGTCACGGAAGCCCACAAACCTAGCACAGCGCCGCAAAAAGTGTCAAACGGGCGGCGATTCTCAGCGATTCTCAGGGCAGGCCGACGCGCCGGACCAGGTCGGCGAAGCGCGGGTCGGAGCGCAGCGGGTCGAGCCGCGGCTCAACTTTGAGATACACCATCAGGTCGGAGCGTTCCTGGAACGCCTTTTCCAGCCATTCGAACGCGGCGTCCTTTTCTCCCAACGCGATGTGGATCGCCGCGATGAAGAACGGCGAGACATAGCGCTGCCTGGACAAACTTTTCAGACTGCCGAGGATTTCCCGGGCTTGGGCAGTTTGACCTGCCAGCGCGTAAGTACGCCCGAGGGCCGCGGTCGCCAGTACACGCTCGGGCGTGGCACTGACGGCCTTGTGAAACTCGGCAATGGCTTCCGGCAGCATCCCTTTGAATTCGTATGCCTGTCCCAACATCCAGGAGGCCTGGAAGCTGCGGGGGTCCAGATCGTGGGCCTTCCGCAACTGCTCAATCGTCAGGTCGTATTGGCGTGAGTAGAGGTAATGCCATCCGAGGTGCACGTTGATGATGGTGTCGAGCGGATCGAGCTCGATCGCGCGCTTGCTGGCGGCGAGCGATTCCGCGTTGCGGCCCATCGGCAGCAGGAAGTGCGAATACCAGTGATGGGCCGTCGCATAATTCGGATTCAATTCCAGGGCCCGCTCGAACTCTTTTTCGGCGTCGGCCCAATTCCAGTCGTAAAGAAACCGCACAAAGGCCAATGAAGTATGGGCTTCGGCGAGATCGGGATCGAGTTCCAGCGCCTTGCGCGCCGCCGCCTCAGCCTTCGGCATCCCTTCCCTGGGCCGCACGGCGCCGGCGTCAAAGGAGAAACCGCGCGACAGGTAGGAATCCGCGATCCCGGCATAGGCCAGCGCGAAGCCGGGATCTTTTTCCAGCGCTTGCTGGAAGTATTCGAGGCCCTTCCGGTTCCCCTCCTCGGTTCTTCTGTTCCAGTGATAGCGGCCTTTGAGGTAGGCCTGGTACGCTTCGCTGTTCTGCGTGTAGCGGCGGGCCAGCCGCTTTTGGTCGGCGCCCGACAGCTTCAGCCGCAGTTTTTCGGTGATCGCCCGGGAAATCTCCTCCTGGACGTTGAGCACGTCGGCAAGCTTGCGGGCGTACTGCTCGCCCCAGATCTGCCGGCTGTCGCGGACGTCCACCAGGGCGGCGCTGACGGTCAGTTGATCGCCGCGCTGAACCACCCGGCCCGTCAGGACGGCCTGCACGCCGAGTTTGCGCCCCACTTCTTCGGCATCGGCGTCTTTGCCCTTGTATCGGAACACCATGTTGCGCGACTTCACCGTCAAGTTCGGCATCTGGGCCAGGCTGTTGATCAGGCTTTCGGTAATGCCGTCGCTGAGATATTCGGTGTCGGGATCGGCGGCGGCGTTGGTAAAGGGCAGCACGGCAATGGAGGTGATGGCGGGGCCGCGCGCGCGGGCCGCCAGGAACATGTAACCAGCAATCGCCGCAACCGCGAGAACCACCGCAATGGCCGCCCACGCCAGGCTTTTTGCCGAGCGCGGTTTATCCGGCGGGACAGCGGCGACCGTCGTCTGGCCGCCGGAATCGCTCTCCTGTTTCAGCCGCCGCAGATCAATCGCCAGGTCTTTCATGGTCTGGTAGCGCTCGTCCGGGTCCTTTTCGAGCGCTTTGGCCAGCGTCCGAGCCAACGCCCATTCCGGGCTGCCCGGAACCAGCGACATCGCCGGCAGCGGCTCATGAACGATGGCGTGCAGCGTATCGAGCGCGTTGCCGCGCAGAAACGGATGGCGCGCCCAGCATTCGAGCAGCAGCAGCGCCAGCGAAAAGACATCGCTGCGGCCGTCCACCTCGCGGCCCAGGGCCTGCTCGGGAGACATGTAGGCCGCCGTCCCGAGGACCGAGCCGGCGGCGGTGCGGGTGAGGACGTCGGCGGTGACGTCCGGCGCCGCCGCCGTCCTTTCTTTCAGCTTCGCCAGCCCGAAGTCCAGCACCTTGACGTAGCCGTCCTTGCGCACCAGGATGTTTTCCGGCTTCAGGTCGCGGTGCGTGATGCCGTTTTCGTGGGCGCGGGCCAGCGCGGTGGCCGCCTGCACGCCGATGTCGAGCAACATCGGCAGCGGCAGCGCGCCCTGCCCCATGCGAGCGCGAAGCGATTCGCCGTCCACCAGCTCCATCACCAGGTAGGGCTCGCCCTCGAATTCACCGACGTCGTATACGGTAACGATATTGGGATGATTCAGCGCCGACGCGGCGCGCGCCTCCTGGGTGAAGCGGCGCACGCGGTCCGGGTCCCGGCTCCCCTCGCTCTGAAGAACTTTGATGGCCGCCGGGCGGCCCAGCGCCTGGTCCTCGGCCCGGTACACGACACCCATGCCTCCTTCGCCCAGTTTCCCGGTGATTCGGTAGCGGCCGATCGTTCTATCCACCAGCGACATGGCGAGAGTCCAATTCAGTATAATGCCGTTTCCCGCCGTCGCCAGTCGCCGGTCCGTTCTTCAACCTGGAACTTGGAACTTCCAGTCCGCTATGCCGCTGCAGGCACGGGCCAGGAGCAGAGGCGGATGGTGAAGAGGCCACTCGCGCCCAGCCAGCGGTTGCCACGGTCTATGACCGGCTGGAAAAGTTCCCTTCCTCGGCTTTGCCGCACAATAGATTGTGGCCCTCCACCCTGTTCCGCCTGTTATTATCAGGTGGAAAACAGGCAGTTTGCCGCGGGGTTGGCCCGCGCGCGCTCATTCGGGCAAGGGGTTGGATCCTTCGGGGGTGCTACTACCGGCTTAAACCTGCTTACAATCTCAGTATGACATACGCTGTCAAGTGTTTTGCCTGTTTTCGGGCCTCCGGCTGTTGAAAACAAAGCGAATATAGTTGAGACAAACTTTTTTGGCAGGGACACCCGATTGCATATCTACCCTGAAATCAACAGGTTGGATTTTCGCTGCCGAGGCAACCCCAGCCTCTTTGTGAACCTCGTGCCTAGGTTAAAGGTTCCCGAGGCGGAACTGGTCGAGCAGGTAATCGCAGGCGCGGGCGGTGAGCGACATGGCGGTGAGCGTCGGGTTGGCGGAGGCCGACGAGGTGAACGAGCTGGCGTCGGTGACGAACAGGTTCTTGCAGTCCCAGGACTGGTTCCACTTGTTCAGCACCGACATTTTCGGCGCGGCGCCCATCCGGCAGGTGCCCATCTCATGGATGCACACGCCGGGCGCTTTCGGCGTGCGGTTGACGTAGGTAATCTCGGCGCCGGCGGCGTTGAGCATCTCGAGCGCCGTTTCGACGATGTCCTCGGCCATCTTCAGCTCGTTGTCGCCGTGGCTGCAGACGATGTGCAGCGAGGGAATGCCCCAGGCGTCCTTCACGCCGTTGTTGATCTCGACGTAATTGTCGTAGCGCGCCAGCATCTCGCCCCATCCGCCGATCCCCAGCGGATACGGCCAGTTCTCGCGCACCGCCTTCTTGAACTCCGAGCCGAAATCGCCGCCGGCGCGCGCATGGTTCGGAAACATCCCGCGGCTGCCGCCGCCCTGGTAGCCCCAGCCGCGGATGTACTTCGGGTGCCGCGTCTTCAGATTCCGGAAGCGCGGGATATAGACACCGTTCGCCCGTCCGTCGTCCCATGCTTCCGGCTTGCCGCTCAGAGGCTTGATGAAGCCGCCCGCGCCCACCCCGATCGTGTGGTCCATCAGGTAATGGCCCAGCACGCCGCTCGAATTCCCCAGCCCATTCGGATGAAAGCGCGACTTCGACAGCAGCAGCAGCCGCGTGGATTCCAGCGCCGACGCGCAGACCACGATCACCTTCCCGTAGACCTTGTACTCCTGCTTCGTCAGCCGGTGCACGTACGATATGCCGTTCGGCTTGCCGTTCCCGTCCACCAGGATCTCGCGGGCCACCGCGTTCGGCACCAGCGCCATCTTCCCCGTCTTGCGCGCCGCCGGCAGCGTCGAGGCCGGGCTGCTGTAGTACGACCCCGTCGTGCAGCCCCGCGAGCAGTGCCCGCAATAGTGGCAGGCCAGCCGCCCTTTGTGGTCCTTCGTCAGGATCGCGGTGCGGCCGATGGTCAGCACCCGGTCGCCGAACCGGTCCACCGCCTTCTTCATGATTCGTTCCGGGCAGGTGAAGGCCATCCCCGGCAGGAACCGGCCGTCCGGCAGCGACGGGAAATTCTCGGCCGTCCCGCTGACACCGATGAACTCCTCGACCTTGTCGTAGTAAGGCGCCAGGTCTTCGTAGCTGATTGGCCAGTCTTCGCCATAGCCGTCGTGCGACGCGGCCTGGAAGTCATAATTGCTGTAGCGGTACGACTGGCGGCCCCAGACAATCGAGCGCCCACCCACCTGGCGCGACCGCACCCACTGGAACGGCTTGTCCTTCGGGAAGGTGTAAACGCACTCGGCGTCTTTGACGAACATGTGCCGGTTGTATTCGCCGGCGAAGCCCGCGGTGCTCCATTGCTCTTTGGCGATCACGCCCGGCTGTCCGAAACCGCGGAAGGGCATGTCATAGGGCCAGTGGTGCTCGGTGAAGTCTTTTTCGGGGTTGAGCGTGCGGCCGGCTTCGAGGACGGCCACTTCCATCCCGCCCTCGGCAAGCTGCTTGGCGGCCCAGCCGCCCACGGCGCCCGATCCGACGACAATGGCTTCGTAAACCTTGCCGGGCATGGCGGCCTTACTTCTGGCGGCGGATCACGTCCACCAGCTCCTGGACGGCGTCGGCGCTTTTCTTGAGAGCGGCGGTTTCCTCGGCCGTGAGCTTGATCTCGAAAATGTGCTCGATGCCGCGCGCGCCCAGTTTGCAGGGCACGCCGACGAACAGGCCCTTGATGCCGTATTCGCCTTCGAGGTAGGCGGCGCAGGGGAGCACTTTCTTCTTGTCGAGCAGGATGGACTCAACCATCTCGACCACGGCGGCCGACGGCGCGTAGTAGGCGCTGCCGGTCTTGAGGTACTTCACGATTTCGGCGCCACCGTCGCGCGTGCGCTGGATCAGGCGGTCGAGCGTGGCCTGGTCCATCAATTCGGTGATGGGGATACCGGCCACCGTCGAGTAGCGCGCCAGTGGCACCATGGTGTCGCCGTGGCCGCCCAGCACGAAGGCGTGCGTGCTCTCCACCGAGACGTCGAGCTCGCGGGCGATGAAGGTGCGGAAGCGCGCCGAGTCGAGCACCCCCGCCATGCCGATCACACGGTTCTTGGAGAACCCGGACACGTCATAGGCCACCTGGCACATGGCGTCGAGCGGATTCGTCACCACGATCAGAATACAGTTGGGTGAGTACTTCACCACCTGCTCGACGGCCTGCTTCACGATCTCGGTGTTTTTCAGCACCAGGTCGTCGCGGCTCATGCCCGGCTTGCGCGGGAACCCGGCGGTGACCACCACGATGTCCGAGCCGGCGGTCGGCTCGTAATCGTTGGCGCCGGTGACGAGCACGTCGTAGCCTTCCACCGGCCCGCTCTCGAGCAGGTCGAGCGCCTTGCCCTGCGGCACGCCTTCCACGATGTCGGTGAGCACGACATCGCCCAGCGACTTGTCCGCCAGCCGATGGGCGCACGTCGCGCCCACATTGCCGGCCCCGACCACAGTGATCTTCTTGCGCATCGGTTTCTCCTGGCTGTTTCCCGCCGATCCCCGAGTCACTTGGCGGCGACGGTGGCGGTGTCCATGTTGGCGATGATCTGCCCGGCGAACTCGCTGGTCTTCACCTTGGTCGCGCCTTCCATCAGGCGCTCCAGGTCGTAGGTGACCTTCTTCTGCTGGATGCTGCGGGCGATGCCGTTCTCGATCAGGTCGGCGGCCTCGCGCCAGCCGATGAAGCGGAACATCATCGCGCCGGAGAGCATCACGCTGGAGGGGTTGATGACGTCCTTGTCGGCATACTTCGGCGCGGTGCCGTGCGTGGCCTCGAAAACCCCGAAGCCGTCGCCGATGTTGGCGCCGGGCGCCATGCCCAGCCCGCCCACCTGCGCGGCGCAGGCGTCGGACAGGTAATCGCCGTTCAGGTTCGGCGTGGCGATCACTTCGTATTCGTCGGCGCGGGTCAGAATCTGCTGAAACATCGAGTCGGCGATGCGGTCCTTGATCATCAGCTTGCCGGCCGGCAGCTTCCCGCCGTGTTTCTCGAACACTTCGTCCTCGCTCAGCGCCACGCCGCCGAACTCTTCCCGCGCCAGCTCGTATCCCCAGTCGCGGAAAGCGCCCTCGGTGAACTTCATGATGTTGCCCTTGTGCACCAGGGTGACGCTCTTGTGGCCATGATCGAGCGCGTACTGGATGGCGCGCCGGATCAGGCGCTTCGAGCCGGTCACCGACATGGGCTTGACGCCGATGCCGGAGTCCTTGCGGATCTTGCGGCCCATCTCCTCGTTGAGGAACCGGATGACCTTGTCCGCCTCGGGCGTTCCCTGCTTCCACTCCACGCCGGCGTACACGTCCTCGGTGTTTTCGCGGAAAATGTTGACGTTCATCAGCTCGGGGTGGCGCACCGGCGACGGCACCCCCGTGAAGTAACGCACCGGGCGCCAGCAGGCGTAGAGCTCGAGCAACTGGCGCAGCGAAACATTCAGGCTGCGGATACCGCCGCCCACCGGGGTGGTGAGCGGGCCTTTGATGGCGATGCGGAATTCGGTGATGGCGTCGAGCGTGCCCTGCGGCAGCCACTCGTTGAATTTTTCCTTGGCCTTTTCGCCGGCGAACACTTCGTACCACGCCACGCGGCGCTTGCCGCCGTAAGCCTTGGCGGCCGCTGCGTCAAACACGCGCCGCGAAGCCGCCCAGATATCGCGGCCCGTGCCGTCGCCCTCGATAAAGGGGATGACCGGGTTGTCGGGAACCACGTACCGGCCGTCGCGATATTCGATCCTGGCCCCGTCCGTTGGAACGGGCGAGTTGTTATGAGAACTCATCCGATTGCGCGCTCCTCAGGGAAAAACGTTCGCCACAGACTACCACCCGCAATCGTGAATCCGCAACAAGCAGGTGCGACCCTTGCGACCCATCGGCGGCGCACAAGGGCAGCTATGTGCAGGGCCTACTCCGGACCGGCCAAGCGCGCCCACCGCGTGCGCTTGAGGCGCGCGAGGAGAACTTCATCGGCAGTTACCAGCCGAGCATTGCGGAGCTCGGCGAGGGCCACGTAGAAACAGTCATGAATGGAATGGTCCAGGACCTGGGCGATCGCCACAGACCTGGAAGCGAGGTGCACTCCGGAGATCAGGTCATCAAAGAATCCCGGCAGCGCCTCGACGGCCGCCTCCACCTGTGCGGGATGGAGCTGGCCGAGGCGCAGCTTTTTCCAGAGCGAGTTGGCAACTTCCGCGAGGATAAGATCGGGGGCGACCAGGGCTTCGCCGCTTTCCAGGAGGCGAATCGCTTCCGCCGATCCTTTCTCTTCGGCGAACCACTTGCACGCCACGCTCGCATCCACAACACAAGTCATCGGGGATCAGCGGCGGTCACGCTCTTGACGTATCAATTTGGCGCTGTCTGTTTGGGCCACTCCGGGCGGCGTCATCGAACGAATCCGTTCCGCTGCCCAAACGCGCTCATTCGCCGTCAGGACCGTTGCGGCCGAGAGGATCTCGCGCAACTCCTGCTCCAGAGATCGGCCGTGAAGGGCGGCTTTACGCTTCAGTGCAGCCACCACGCGCCCGTCGAGATTTCGAACAATCACCTGAGCCATTAGCCACGCCGTCCCGCTGCTATCAACATTGATAGCACAGGCTGTGCATGATTATCAACTGGGCCTCCCTCCCCTCCCCCCATTTCCCCTTGTCATCTCACTTGTCGAGCGGTGTGGTGGAGTCCAGGAAGGCCCAGCAGATGGCGCCGGCAAAGTAGATGAGAGCCGACAGGTAAAAGGCGATGGACCAGTTGTTGCCGGACCACTCGAGGATCAGGCCGATCAGCACGGGGGCGATCGAGCCGCCGAGGTGGCCGACCATGTTCATCGAAGCCGAGAGCGAGCCGACGTAGCGGCCGCCCAGGTCCATGCAGGTGGTCCAGGAAATCGGGCCGCCGAGCTCGGCGGTGAAAGCCGAGAGGCTCATCGCCACCATGGCCCACAGCGGGTCGCGCAACTGGACCGACAGAAGCAGCAGCGCCGAAGCGCCGCCGAAGGCGACGTAAGCGAGCCAGCGGCGGGTGCGGGCGATGCTGCCCGTCCAGCGGTCCATCAGCGGCGAAAGAAGGC
>JBKKAI010000178.1:0-2594 GCA_046714815.1 Terriglobia bacterium
TGCTCGGCTGAAGCGGGCCTACGTGACCGTTTACCGGCGCAAGCTGCCGCTGGCCTACGCCCTGAAAAAAAACGATCACGACCTGCCCGGCGACGAGACCCGGCACCTGGTGGAGTTTATCCGCGGGTCCCAACGCGGCATATGCAGGGAATGATGAATTATGAATTATGAATTACGAATGGAACGCGGACCGTAAGGCTTTCGCGGATTCGGCGAGAGCCATACGGGCCTGGTCCAGGACGCCGGCCATGCTGAAAAACGGGTGGATCATCCCCTTATAGCGCGTCGCCCGCGCCAGAACGCCGGCGGCGCGCAGCCGCTCCGCGTACTTCTCCCCTTCATCGCGCAACGGATCGTATTCGGCGGTAATCACCAGCGCCGGCGGCAGGCCGCGCAGGTCGGCGGCCCGCAGCGGGCAGGCGTGGGGATTGTCCGCGTCCGACTCGTTCCGCAGATAGTGGTTCCAGAACCAGATCATGGAATCGCGGGTGAGGAAGTACCCGGAGGCATACTCCTCGTAGGAGGCCGTTCCGGGGCGGTAGTAATCGGTCACGGGGTAAACCAGGAGCTGGAACACCAGCTTCGGGCCGCCGCGGTCGCGGGCGGCCAGCGAAACCACCGCCGCCAGGTTGCCGCCGGCGCTGTCACCGCCCACGGCAATGCGCGCCGGATCGGCCTGAATGGAAGCGGCGTTCGCCGCCAGCCACTCGGTAGCGGCGTAACAGTCGTCCAGGGCGGCCGGGAATTTGTGTTCCGGCGCCAGCCGGTAATCCACCGAAGCCACCATGCAGCCGGCGGCATTGGCCAGCGCGCGGCAGATGCCGTCGTGGGTGTCGAGATTGCACACCACCCAGCCTCCGCCGTGGAAATAAACGAGCAGCGGAAACGCGTCATTGCCCTTCGAACCCTTCGGGCCCTTCGGCGTGTAGATGCGAAGGGGAATGTCTCCCCGCGGCCCGGGCGCCTTGCGGTCTTCCACGCGGGCGATGGGCTCCGGCTCGCCGCCCATCACGGCAAATGTCAACGCGACTACCCGCGCTTCGGCCGGGGTCAGGGTGTGCAGCTCCGGCCGGCCGACCGCGGCCATCTCGTCGAGCACTTTCTGCGCCTGTGGATCGAGCATGGGACGCAATTATGAATGATGAATGATGAATTATGGGTTATGAGTGAAAGGAAGGGTTCGTAAACGGGTTCCGGTGGCGGCGAAGATGGCGTTGCCGACGGCCGGCGCGAGGGCGATGATGGGCGTTTCGCCGGCACCGGCCGAGGGCAGGTCCTTGCGATCAAGCAGCACCGTCTCGATGGCGGGCGCGTCGCTGAAGCGCGGTACGCGGTAACGCGAAAGGCGCGGGTTGAGAATGCGGCCGTTTTCAAATTCAATCGCCTCGAACAGCGCGCCGCCGATGCCCTGCACCAGGCCGCCCTCCACCTGGCTCTTCAAATGGTCGGGGTTGAGGATGGCGCCGCATTCAAAAGCCGCCACCACGCGCACGATCCTGGCCGGGTTGCCAGGGCGCGCTTCCACCTCGGCGCACATGGCAATATAGCTGCCTTTTTCCGAGCCGCCCGCGATGCCGTAGCCGCGCCCGACCCCCGGTTTTCCCTTCCCCCAGCCGAAGCGCTCGGCGGCGGCTTCGAGCACGGCGCGCAGGCGCGCGGCAGGCTCATCGTCTGTCGCACCGCCTTCCGGCGTTGTTTTGCCGTTTTTCAGGTTCTTCAGCCGGAACGCCAGCGGGTCCAGGCCCACGGCGTGCGCCAATTCATCCATGTGCGTCTCTCGCGCAAAGTGATTGGCGGTGGCGGCCAGCGCGCGGTAAGAGCCCTGGCGGAGCGGTGAATGGGCCGGGTGAAACTCGATGTGCCGGTTGGGAACGTCGTAAAGCGTCCGGATGGCCGACCCGCCCGAGTTGTAATTGTGAAATTCCCAGGCGGTGAGCGCGCCGTCGCCGCGGACGCCGCTGGAAACCTCGATGACGCCGGCCGGCCGGAAATAGGCCCAGGTGAACTCCTCTTCCCGCGTCCAGACCAGTTTCACCGGGCGGCCCGCCCCGCGCGCCAGGCGCGCCGCTTCCACCGCCGCCTCGCCGGTGTGTTTGCCGCCGTAGCCGGAGCCCGTATCGGGCACGATCACGCGCACATCGGCCTCAGGAATGCGAAAGGCCTCGGCCAGCTCGCCGCGCACGCCGAACGGCCGCTGCGTTCCGGTCCACACGGTCAGCTTGTCCTGCTTCCATTCGGCCACGGCGGCGCGCGGCTCGAGCGGTACGTGCGCGATGTAGGCGACGCGATAGGTGTGGCGCAGCTTCTTGTCGGCCGCCGCCAGCCCCGCCTCGATTGAGCCGCTGGTTTCCGGCCGGCTGCCGCCGCCGCCACCGCCACCGCCGCGCGAGGCGGCCGGTGACTTCTTCAGATGCTCGAATAGTTCGGCGCCGGAGATCTGCGGTGTCTCGGTCCACGCGGCGCGCAGAGCGGCGGCGGCGCGCGCGGCCCCGGCCGAGGAGGCGGCGCAGACGCCGGCGAATTCGCCGTCGCGCACGGCCACCACGCCCGGCAGCGCCTCGGCTGCCTGGGTGTCGAGCGACGCCAGGCGCGCT
>JBKKAI010000179.1:0-12545 GCA_046714815.1 Terriglobia bacterium
GAGCGACCGCAGCACGTCAGGTGTCCCCAGCCCTTCGCGCAGGTAGATGTCGGCACGCTAGACGGCGAATCCTTCGGCAGCCAGCACGCGCCGCTAAGCTTCAAAGTGGAAGGGCATCGAGTCAAACAGCACGCCGTCCAGGTCGAAGATGACGGCGGCGATTTCCAGGCGCTCGAGGAGCGGGCTCGTTTCGCGCGGCAGGTCCGGCACGCCGCCAGTTTGACACGTTTGCGTGCGCTTCAGTAAGATAGGTGGATACACTCCGGATGGCTTTGGCATCCCCCAACAGGCGGCGTAGCTCAGCTGGCTAGAGCGAGGGTCTCATAATCCCTAGGTCGGGCGTTCGAGTCGCCCCGCCGCCACCAATCATTCAACGGCTTCGGACGTTGGCGGCGGCCTGTCCGGCTGATTCCTGTCCACTTGCGCCAGTTCCTGATGCTTCGGGTGCGCCGGCGCGGTTCCGAGGCGGGGTTACCGCTCCGTTTGCGTCCCGGCACACGACCTCGCCCTCCCGGAGGCGAATGGTGGAGCAACGAGGGTAGGATGCGATATACTACTAAATGTCGGATGGCGAGGAGGAGTGATGAAAGACAAGCTATCGGTGACAGTAGATCGCTCACTGGTTCACTTTCTCGATGGACTGCCGGGTCCATCGCGGTCCGCCAAGCTGGAAAGGGTCTTGCGAAGCTTTGTCAAAGTCGCCGAGGACCTGGCATTGCGCCGCGCGTTGGCGAAGGCGCCTGAGGGCGACGATGAACGCCGGGAGCGCGAGGCCTGGGAGCGGACGATGGAGCGGGATCAATGGAGCCTGTGAGAAGAGGCGAGATATGGACGGTCGAGCTATTGGCTCATCCAAAGCCAAGGCCGGGCCTGGTCGTCAGCATTGATGCGATCAATGATCTCTGTCCCGACGTGCTGCTGATCCCGATCACGTCACTCTCGGGTCCATTACGGGTGGCGATTCCGGACCAGCCTGAAACAACTGGTTTGCGGACAACCAGCTTTGCCAAGTGCGAGTCGCTGGGCCCCATCCACAAATCTCGTTTGAAAAAGCGAATTGGCTCGATCCCGGCGGAGGCCTGGCGCAAGGTGGAAGAGGGCATGAAGCGCGTCTTGGGTCTTCGCGACTATTATTAATAATAATTTGATTGGCTGAGCCGAGGATGGGATTGGATGCGGGGACGATGGCTCGGAGGCGCGATTCTGGTTTCGCTCGGCCTGCATGCGGTGAGCAAGGGCCGCGCACTGCTTCCGGAGATGCTGTGGGCCTGTTACGTGGCATCGGCGATACTGGCCGCCGGGATTCTCCTGCGGCGGCCGCGGCTGGCGGCGATCGGCTGGCTGTTTGAAGTGGCGCTGGGGCTGCCATCGTATCTGCTGGACGTAGCGGCCACGGGAACCACGACACCGACGTCATTTCTGGCGCACCTGGCGCCGGCCAGTGCGGGCTTCCTGGAGCTTCGGAGCAGCGGCCTGCCACGCGGGATCGTCCTGCCCGCGTGGTTGCTCTATCCGGTGATGATCGCGGTAAGCCGCTGGGCGACCGATCCGGCGCTGAACGTGAACCTGGCGCATGCCCCCTGGGCGCCCTCGGCCTGGGCGTTTCCCCGGCTCTGGATGTACTGGAGCTTCAACGCCGCGACGGCGCTGGCGCTGCTGCTGGGGGTGGACTTTCTTCTCCGGCGCTGGTTGGGGCGACGGGCGCCGCCTACTGCCGGGCGCCGCTCACCGGGTGAGTGACCTGCCGGGCCAGTATCGCGCCCAGGAAGTTGAACTCCAGGTAGGCTCGCGACACGCCGGCGGCGTCGGGAATTTCCTGGCTGTTGTTCCCCAGCCGGATCGTTCCTTTTCCGTCCCGCAGGCGAAAGCCCAAAGTTTCGCCTTTCTTCAGGCCGTTTCGCATCACTCCTTCGAGCAACGGCAGGCGATCCAGGCCGATCAGGAAAAGGTCGCGTGCGAAATCCTCCTTCGGCAGCAAGCTCGAGAGCGCGGTCAGCCTCAACTCCCAGGCGCCGGCGCGAAACATCTCCGGCAGCGAGCGCCGCAGAATCAGCGGCCGGTTGGCTCGGTCGAGAGAAACGAGCTGGGCCCGCAATACCATCTTGCTGAATCTTCCTTCGCCCAGGCCGACCGAGATGTCGGCCAGCCGGAACTCGGGCTTTGAGGCGTCCTGCTTGACGCCCTCCAGGTTATCCTTCACCTCGAGGAAGATGTTTGCCAGCCGCGCGGTGAGACGGGGCTCGCGCACCGATTTGAGCGCGGACTCGCGCGTCAGGACCGTTTCTTCGGTCCGGCCACTGGAAACCACCACCTCGAAGGGCTCAAAGTCCGCGGAGACTAACTTCTCTCGAACCGTCGGATGGATGTGCGTCTGCGCATCGAATTCTGCGCGATGCTTCGCGATCTTGAGGTGGATGGCGAAAGGGGCCTGCGTGCCGGCTTCGGTCACGCCGGTTCCCAGGAACAGAAACTCGCCCACCGGCGCTTTTCTTGGGTAGGGCTGCGTGTTGGCGAAGACGATGCGCCGGGCGGCCCAGTCCACCACAACCCTGGAATGCTCGTCCTCCAGGACCAGCCGGTTGCTGGCGTGCGGCCCGCGCGTACCGACACCTGCCAGCGGGCAGCGCACACGCCCGGGAAAGTGGTGAATCCCCCTGGCCCGAAACACCGCGGGGACGCGCGGGATCGGGTCGGGCGTGGCGGGCGGATTCTGGGCCACGGCGCCGCTTACAAGACAGGCTGCCACCATCGCCAGCCGCCAACGGTTCCGCATCACCCACCGATCTTCGCCCCCAGTGCGCGCTATGTCAACGCACCGGCACGCTGAACTCTTAACTTTTGACTGCCGCCGCCTGTGCTAGGCTCGGGCTATGCGAGCGGGCAGGCAATGGAGATCGGCGGCGCTGGCGTTGTTTCTGCCGGCGGCCGCCGGCGGGCAGACACCGCCGCCGGCGCCTCCGCCGATCGCGGTCATTACCGAATACAACATTCCAGCAGGCTCGTTCCCGCACGACCCGGCGCTCGATCCGGGCGACGTGCTGTGGTACACGGCGCAGCGCGGCAACAAGATCGGCCGCGTGAACCCCTCGACCGGCGAAGTGACCGAGTTCGCCGTTCCCACCGCGAATTCCGGGCCCCACGGACTGGTCTCCGACGCGGCGGGCAATATCTGGTTCACCGAAAACTCGGCCGGCAAAGTCGGCCGGCTTGACCCGCGCACCGGCCAAGTGACCGAGTACGCCATGCCCGAGGCGGCCGCTCGCGATCCGCACACACCGGTATTCGACCAGCGTGGCATTCTGTGGTTCACGATTCAAAACGCCAACCGGGTGGGCCGGCTCGATCCGGCCACCGGCGAAGTGCGGCTGTTTCCGGTCCCCACGGCCAATGCGCGGCCGTACGGCATCAAAGTGGATGCCGGCGGCGTTCCCTGGTTCGTCGAGTTCGGCACAAATCGCCTGGCGAAGATTGATCCGCAATCGGGCGCGATCCAGGAATTCGTGATTCCTGAGAGCAGCGCCCGCCCGCGCCGGCTGGCCATCGCGCCCAACGGCGACATTTATTTCGCCGATTTCAACGCCGGGCGGCTGGGGCGCTTTCGCCGGTCGGCCGATGGCGCGGGAGGTGAGTTCAAGCTCTGGGACTCGCCGTCGGGACGCAACTCGCAGCCCTACGGCATCGCCGCCGACCAGGCGGGCATGGTCTGGTATAACGAGTCGGCCGCCAACCGAATTGTCCGGTTCGATCCCCGCGACGAATCCTTCGCCAGCCTGGCCATCCCCACCCCCGGCTCGATCGTGCGCCACATGGAAGCCGATTCGGTGGGCCGCCTTTGGCTGGCCGAAAGCGGCATTGACAAGATCGGCAAAGTGGAGCCGGCGCCGCGTTTGACGGCCGCGGGAGTGGTAAACGCCGCCGGCTTCTCCGGCGCTCAAGTCGCGCCGGGGGAAATCATCGCCATTTTCGGAACCAATCTTTCGCTGGCCAGAATGCCGGCGTCTTCGCTGCCGCTTCCGCGCGAGCTCGGCAACACCTCGGTGACGCTGGCGGGCCTGCCTGTGCCGCTCTTCTACGTTTCGCCGGGGCAGATCAATGCGCTGGCGCCGTTTGAAACGCCGCCGGGCAACGTGATGCTGGTGGTGCGCCAGGGCGGGCAACCCGGAGCTTTCGCTCCGGGAGTGGCCGGCCAGGAAACCTCCACTTCGCTGGCGGTGGCGGCGGCCGCGCCGGGCATTTTCGTTGCGGCCGACGGGGTGACCGCGGCCGCGCTCGATGCTCAGAGCGGGCGTGCCGTCACCGCCGAAAATCCCGCGGCGCAAGACTCGGTGGTGACGCTTTTCGCCAGCGGCTTGGGCGCCGTCAGCCCGCCGGTGGCCTCCGGCGCGGCGGCCCCCGATCAGGAGCCGCTCAGCCGCGCGGCGCTGGCGGTGAGTGTCAGCATCGGCGGCCGATCCGCGGAGGTCCTTTTATCCGGCCTGGCGCCCCGCTATGCCGGTCTCTATCAGATCAACGTGCGCCTGCCATCCGGCCTGCCTTCGGGCGCGGCGCCGATCGTCATCACCGCCGCCGGCGCCGCGAGCAAGTCCGCCAACCTGCCGCTTCGCTGAACTCCGGCCAGAGCCTAATCCGGTCCTGTGTTTTCCGGCTCCTGGCGGAGCGTAAGCCTCGGGCCTGTCGCTGGTGCGCTTCCGCCGCGTTCGCGCCAGGAAGAGTAGGCTGCCAGGACAACCACGATCACGTTGGCAACTACGATGGGCCGCGCATGAATGAGGAAGCCGTAGCCGATCCAGACGAAAGCCGCCACAGCCTGAAGGCGCTGAAGCGCGCCCGGCTTCCTGCACAGGTAAGAGCCGGCAAAAATGCCCGTCGCCGCCCAGCCCAGCAAATCCAGCACGAGTCCTTCCTTCAAGTAATCATCTCCGGCGCAGCCGTTGCCGAACTGGCGCGAATGGTAAGCCAGTCGGTCCGGACTTTGTCCCATTCCTGGATCAGCAGTCCCTGTGATTCAAACAAGGAGCAAATGCGCGCGCTGTCCCAACCCACGATTTCTTCCAGGATAGGAATGAGCACGCTGAGCGCGTCGTCGGAGAGAACCGTGCGCTTGGCGATCTGCGCGATGTATTTGGCTTCCGAGACGGCAATGGTAAACCCATTCCGGCGGTTCGCGTGGAGCATGACGTGAACGTCAGAACTGCCGTCGCCAACGTAGATGACGCGATCCTGGCTGATCCCCAGTCTTGCTTGGAGTTCCGCCAGGACGGCGACTTTCCCATAGCCGGCCGGCACCCGCGCGATCGAGCAGATCTCTCCCGAAGCCGGGTCGTACTGGAATCGGGTTCCGTAGATGCGGTCCGGCGGAATAATGTTGTCCAGTGCGGACTGGACCACCTCTTCCGGCGCGGCCGAGACTACGTAGTACAAAAACTGATAGCCGTCAACCAGAGCCAGAGCTCGGGACAGGAGCTGGATGTTTGGCTTCAGCCGAATCCGTTTGCCGGCCTGGATGAGGTGCTCTTTCCGGACGCAGCGGAATTCCGGATCATGGCGCAACAGGTATGCCAGCTCTCCACCCTGCTGGACCAGGTTGATCTCGGAGAGCCGCGTGACTTTTTCCTGAAAGCCGGAGATGCCCAACAACTCACTGAGAACAACTCCGGAATCATTAAAACTCAAGGTCTGATCGAAGTCACTGGCCAGCAGGTAACGCTTTGCGATGAGGGATTTCTCCGGCACAAGTTCCTCCCCTGGTGTGTGGCCCTGTGTGGCCCTGGTTCTCCCGCCCCACTGCCAACTCCGCTGCGGGATGGTCGTCTTCATGATAACCACCTCACGCGCCTGGTATAAGCGTGTGGCGTCAATGGGCTCGAAAATTCACGCGCCCGTCACAGACTTGCCGCAATCGAGCGCCGTTTGGAACCCGGCGCTACCTCTCAAGGCTCGCCAGCCAGGACTGAAGCGCGTCGCGGTTCTCGGCTTTCCCCCAGGCGAGATAGCGCCTGAGCTCGGCCGCGGCCTGTACGCTCTGGCCCTGACCGGCCAGGAGCCGGGCAGCGAGCAGGTGTGCCCGGGGGAAGGCCGGCGCCGCGGCGCGCAGCAGAGCCAGCGCCTCGGCCGGCGCCCCGGAACGGAAAGTGACAGCATGCATTGTGGGGCGGGTCTCCTGACCCGCGCCGGGCGATCCTCGCCCGGCGACGAAAGCCGGCCACAGGCCGGCTGCGGACCAGGAGGTCCGCCCCACAGGTGACTCGCCCATCCGTCACCTGCGAGACTCAATAAGGCATTGATCCCAATTGGGAACTTTCTTCCCTAAACGGTCCCGCGCCCAGTCGCCTCGCCGTTGTATCTCGCTCGTAAATAAGCCCTGACAAAAGGCCTTAGCCTTGCAACAAAGCATTCAGCAGGCCGAGGCACGCTGGCACGATGGGGGCCGCAGGCGCAGGTCCACAAGACTCGAGCTGGAAACTGAAGGCCAGCGGGTGGCTTGCGCGGAGGACGGCAACCAGGCGCTGGAGCAAGGCGTTGCCGCAGCAAGACGCTTTCGGTTTGATCTGCGAGGAAATCAAGCGCGGCTGGTGGGATGCCTCTCTGGTGAACGAGTTCGAGGCTGTGCTGCTGGCAACCACTGACGGGCCGAACGGCCCGAAGGCAAGATTAGCTGAATGAAGACGGCAGTGGAGCAAATGCGAATCAACAAGAGCGAATCAGGAAGGCCGCTGCGCGCGCTGATCGTCGAGGACAACCCGCAAGACCTCGACCTGGCGGTTGCTGCGATCCGCCGGGCCGGGTTTGCCCTTACGTTCGACGCCACGGACTCCCTGGTAGAGTTCGAGCGGCGGATTCGGCTCCGGAACGGCGCCGGGCCGTACGACGTCGTCCTGGCCGATTACACTCTGCCGAATTGGACGGCGATCGAGGCGCTGGAAATAATGCGGCAGGCCGGCAGCGATATCCCGCTGCTGGTAGTCACCGGCTCGCTTGGAGAGGAGCGGGCGGTGGAGTGTATCAAGCTCGGAGCCACCGACTTCGTTCTCAAGCGGAACCTGGCTCGGCTGCCGGCGGCGCTGAAGCGCGCGCTGGCAGAAAAGGCGCTGCGCGACGAGAGAGCGCGATTGCAGGAGGCCATCGGGCGCGGCAAGAGGGACTGGGAGCTGACGTTCGATACGGTCCCCGACCCGATCTTCCTGCTCGGCCAGGACGGCCGCATCCAGCGTGCCAACCACGCGGCCGGCGCACTGCTGGGCGTCGCGCCGGGGGACCTGATCGGATGGACCTGCTCGGAACTGCTGCGCGGCGGCGGGGCCGCCGACGACGGCTGGCCGCACCTGCGCTGCCTCAGAAGCGGAGCCATCGAGCGCGGCGACATCCGCATGGCGGGCAAGACCTTCGATGCCACCGCTACGCCGGTCCACGACGCGACAGGAGCGCCAGCCGGCGCCGTCCAGGTGATGCGCGACATCACCGAGCGCGAACGCGCCGCGCAAGCCCTGCGTGAGTCGGAAGAGCGGTATCGGCTGCTGTTTGAGGCCAACCCGCACCCGATGGCGGTGTTTGACCGTGAGACGACGCGCTACCTGGCTGTCAACCCGGCGGCGTTGCTTCAGTATGGCTATTCGCGCGACGAGTTCCTGGCCATGACCGTAAAGGAAATCCGTCTGCCGCAGGATGCCGTTGCTTTTCAGGATTACCTCCGGCGCCTGACATTTGATCCGAAGGGGGCTTTTGCCGCGGGAGTGTGGAGGCATCGCCGCAAAGACGGTTCGCTTTTCGACGCTGACATTATCTGGAGCGCCATCGAATTTGAGGGCCGCGCCGCGATCCTGGCCCTGGCCATTGATGTGACCCAGCGCCGGCTTGCGGAGCAAGCTTTGCGCGCGAGCGAGACGAGACTGGCTGAGGCGCAGCGCATCGCTCGCCTGGGAGATTGGGAGCAGGACCTGGCGACCGGCGAAAGGCGCTGGTCCGACGGAGCCTACCGCATTTTCGGCGCTTCCCGCGAACAGTTCGACGCTACCGAGGAAGCTTTTTTTCGCTTCGTGCATCCTGAAGACCGCGCGCTGGTCCAAGGCGCCGTCCGCGAGACGCTCGAAAGCGGCAGGCCCTACAGCGTTGACCATCGAATCATCCGCCCCGACGGAGAGGAATGTGTGGTCCACGAGCAGGCCGAGGTGGTCGTGGATGCCGCGGGAAAAGCGGTCCGCCTGGTCGGCACCATCCAGGACATCACCGAGCAAAAGCAGGCCGAACAGGCGCTGCGCCGCAGCGAGAATCGCCTGCGGGCGATCTTTGAAGCCGAGCCGGAGTGCGTAAACCTGGTGGCTTGCGACGGCACACTGCTCGAAATGAATCCGGCCGGACTGGCGATGATCGAGGCCGATTCACTCGACCAGGTCCGCGGCCTGCCCCTCTACCCGATCATCGCCGCCGAACACCGGGAGGCCTTCCGCTCTTTCACCGCAAGGATTTGCCGGGGCAGCCACGGCGCGATGGAATTTGAAATCGTGGGGATCAAAGGGACCCGGCGCTGGCTCGAAACCTTTGCCGTTCCGCTTCAGGATGATTCCGGCGGGCCGCCGCTGTTGCTCGGAGTCACCCGCGACGTCACCGAGCGAAAGCGCTCGGAGCGCGCCCTGCGCGAAAGCGAGCAAAGGTTTCGCGAGCTCTTCGAGAACGCCAACGACATTATTTACACCCACGACATGGAAGGAAATTTCACGTCTTTAAACAAGGCCGGCGAGACGATCACCGGCTACTCGCGCGAGGAAATGCTGCGGATGAACGTCGGGCAGATTGTCGCCCCGGGAAGCCGCGCGCTGGCCCGAGCGATCATTGCGGCCAAACTGGCGGGAGCCCCCCCCACGACCGATGAGATGGAAATCGCGGCGCGGGACGGCCGTTGTCTGGCCCTGGAGGTAAGCGCCCGCCTGGTTTACCAGGACGGGATTCCCACCGGCGTGCAGGGGATCGCGCGCGATGTCACCGATCGCAAGAGCCTGGAGCAGCAGTTACGGCAGGCGCAGAAGATGGAAGCCATCGGAAGGCTGGCCGGCGGCGTGGCCCACGACTTCAATAATCTCCTCACGGTCATCAAGGGTTACAGCGCGCTGCTGATCGAGGATCCCGCGCTGACCGCCGCGCAGAGCCGCGCCATCGAACAGATCGAGAAGTCCGCCGACCGGGCGGCCTCGCTGACCAGTCAACTGCTGGCCTTCAGCCGCCGCCAGGTCCTGATGCCGACGGTCCTCGATCTGAACGATGTCGTGGCCGGCATGGACAAACTGCTGCGGCGTCTCATCGGCGAAGACGTCCGCCTGGTCACACTCCCCTGTCCGGGCCTGGGTCAGGTGAAGGCGGACCGCGGCCAGATCGAGCAGGTGATCATGAACCTGGCGGTCAATGCCCGCGACGCCATGCTCCACGGCGGCAAGCTGATGCTGGAGACGGAAAACGTCGAGATTGACGAGAACTACGGCCGCCAGCATGCTTCGGTCCAGCCCGGACGCTACGTAATGTTGGCGGTCAGCGATAACGGCTGCGGCATGGATGCCGCAACGCAGTCCCGCATCTTCGAGCCGTTCTTCACCACCAAGGGCGTGGGCCAGGGCACCGGCCTCGGCCTCTCCACCGTCTACGGCATTGTGAAGCAGAGTGGTGGCCATGTCTGGCTTTACAGCGAGCCGGGACAGGGCGCCACGTTCAAAATCTATCTGCCGCGGGTGGATGCGCCCGTCGAGTCCGCGGTCGAAAAACCCAGGGACGCCGCGCCGCGCGGCGCCGAAACCATCCTGCTGGTCGAGGACGACGACGACGTGCGCTCTCTTGTGCGTGGCATCCTCGAGGCGCGGGGCTACTCGGTGATCGAGGCCGCCCGAGCCGCCGAGGCGCTCGATCTTTGCCGAAAACACGAGGGCGAAATCCACCTGATGCTGAGCGATGTGGTCATGCCCGAGACAGGCGGGCGGGACCTGGCCCTGCAACTGGCCCCTCTCCGCCCCGCAATGAAGGTCTTGTTCATGTCCGGGTACACAGATGACGCCATCGTGCGTCACGGCGTCCTCGAACCGGGCATCGCTTTTCTCAGCAAGCCCTTCACCGCCGACGAACTGTCCCGCAAGTTGCGCGATGTTCTGGAAAACGGCGCCGGCAGATCCGCCTCGTTTCCCGCCTCCTCCTGACCCGCGGGCTCCCGGCCCGCCCGCCGCGCGCGGCAGTCCCCGCCACCCGCGAGATTGATAGCCTGCACCTTTTTTTTGCGCTACCATTCTCACGGGTATTCTCCTTTGACAGGCCGCACAATCGCCCACTACCGCATCGAGGAAAAGCTCGGAGAGGGCGGCATGGGTGTGGTCTACCGGGCCATTGACACCCGCTTGAACCGGCCGGTGGCTCTGAAGCTGCTTCGGCCTGAAACCACCGCCGACCCGGAGCGTAAGAAGCGATTTGTTCAGGAGGCCAAAGCGGCCTCCGCCCTGAACCATCCTGGCCTGGTGACGATCTACGACATTGATTACGCCGACGGGGTTGACTTCATCGCGATGGAGTACGTGCCGGGCAAGACCGTGGACCAGGTGATCGGCCGTAAGCGCCTCCCGCTCGCGGAGGTATTGAGGGCCGCGATCCAGATTGCCGACGCGCTGGCGGCGGCGCATAGCGCCGGCATCATCCATCGCGATCTTAAGCCGGGCAATATAATGCTGGCAGACTCGGGCCGGGTGAAGGTCCTGGATTTCGGTCTCGCAAAACTGATGGCGCCCGTCGAAGAAGACGACCTGGCGGCGACACAAGCCGGTCCGACTGCGCCTCGTACCCAGGAGGGAGCCATCCTGGGCACCATCGCCTATATGTCGCCGGAGCAGGCCGAGGGCAAGAAGGTGGACGGACGCTCGGATATCTTTTCGTTCGGCTGCGTGCTTTACGAGATGTTTACAGGCCGGCGTTCGTTCGCAGGGGAAACGAAGGTTTCAACTCTCTCGGCGATCCTTCGGGACGAACCGAGGCCCGTCAGCGAGATCGTGCCGGGAGCGCCTGCGGAGTTGGAGAGAATCATCGGGCGGTGCCTGCGGAAAGATCCACAGCGGCGATTCCAGCACATGGATGACGTCCGAGTGGCGCTGGAAGAGCTCAAAAAAGAATCTGAATCCGGGATGCTCATCGCTCGGGCGCCGGCACGGCCGAAAGCCGGCCGGCGTTGGATCATCGCCGTGGCGGCCGCTACCGTCGCGACCGTGGCAGGGGTGGCCGGGATCTTGTGGTTGGTGCAGCGGCCGCCAGCGCCTGACATAAGACCGCGAGCGCCTGACGCAATTCAGGGACTCCTGCTGACCCGCCTGACATCGGATGCCGGACTGGCGGCGGATCCGGCGATCTCGCCGGACGGGAATCTGCTGGCCTATGCCTCCGACCGCGGCGGCGCGGGCAACCTGGATATTTGGATACAACAGCTTGCCGGCCGCAACGCTCTTCGCATTACCCAACACGCAGCAGATGACCGCGAGCCCGCGTTCTCGCCCGACGGGACCAAGCTCGCATTCCGGTCCGACCGCGACGGTGGCGGTGTCTACCTGGTCTCGACCCTCGGCGGCGAAGAGAGGAGAATCGCCGACTTCGGACGGCGGCCGCGCTTCTCGCCCGATGGGAACTGGATTGCCTACTGGGTGGGCGATCCACACAATTTCGTTGAAAGCAAGATTTACGTCATCCCTGCCGGCGGAGGTTCGCCGCAGCAGGTCCGGCCGGAGTTCCGCCTGGGGTTTTACCCAGTCTGGTCGCCGGACGGGAAGTCCCTGTTGTTTCTGGGAAGCGAAACGGGCGCGCAATTCGACTGGTGGGTAGCTCCCCGTGACGGTGGAGCGCCGATGAAAACCGGAGCGCTTGAGGTTTTCCGGAATCGCGGCCTTACCGTCCGTAGTCCGGGTGTATGGCTTGCCGAAAACCACATCGTGTTCTCCGCGGCATTCGGCGACACGTCGAACCTCTGGCAGATTCCACTTTCACCAGGCGCCTGGCACGCCGGCAGCGCGCCGCAGCGGCTCACCTTTGGCACCGGGCAGGAAGGTCAGCCGTCAGCCACCCCGGATGGGCGTCTGGTTTTCTCCAGCCTGAGCGGCAATGCAGATCTCTGGAGCCTCCGGCTCGACCCGCAGCAGGGCAAGCCCGCCGGGGATTTACAGCAGATAACGCATGACACGGCTGATGACTTCTCCCCCTCCCCGTCGGCAGACGGGAAGAAAGTCGCGTTCCTGTCCAAGCGCTCTGGAAACAGTGACGTCTGGTTGCGGGACCAGGAAAGCGGCAAGGAAAAAGCGTTGACCTTCACGGCGGCCGAGGAGACGTGGCCCAAGATCACGCCCGACGGATCGAGAGTCGCCTTCAACGTATTGAAACCGGGCCGGCGGGAGATCTACGCCGTTGACGTTGGCCGCGGAACGACACAGAAATTATGTGACGCATGCGGCCGCTTGTGGCACTGGTCGCCCGACGGGCGGAAACTGCTGTACCAGAAAGGAGATCCGGGGGGTGGGGGTGTATCGCTGCTTGATATTGAAACG
>JBKKAI010000180.1:0-7203 GCA_046714815.1 Terriglobia bacterium
CAAAATCCGCCGCCCCAAAAAGGCGTGAGGGTTCAAATCCCTCCTTCCGCACCAAGTGAATCCACGGAACCTAATCACGCCTTCCAGACAATCGCCCAAACAACCGCCCGATCAATCGTCTTCGGTCGAAAGGTCCCACGATAGCTGCAAGGTGTCTGCCGGTGTGGGTTAATGGCAGCACTGAGCAGACCAGCAGAGGGAATATTGAAGCGTCGGTGAGAGCAACGATACGCAGCCTTCTTTCCTTCTCCGGCAGCCAATTCTCATCAACAGGCTCCCATCCGTCGGGCGTTTTGGCAACACGCCAGCAGTCAACTGCATCAATGAATACATCAACGGCTGTTATTTCTCCGTCGCTGACCTCGATAATTGCGTCCCGAACTGTGCCATCGGCCTGTGTGGCCTTGCCTGCAGAATAATTGGTATCGCTGGTGATGTACGTCTGGCCAGCTTGAGGCTTTATCGTCGTTTCGTCCTGTCCCTCGACTCCTTCCTCGTCCAGGGCGTACTCCCAGTTCGGGAACTCCCTGAGAACATCCAACGGCGGCCATTCCCCCGTATAGCGGTATCGCTTTGTCATTGCCGGACCTGACGTTTTGCCCGTTCATGTTAAGTCTACGTCAAACGCACCTTCGCCAACTATTGCTCCGGCTGCTCGCTCCCGTTTCGCCAGCCTTATGTTAGGGCGCCACAGGTCGGATGCACGCCACAAGCCACGAAACTCGCACCCGTGGGAGTGACCCGAAACGCCCGGGCTTCAGGCGCCGCCCTGTCCACCGGCTGCATTCAGACTTTCACCGCGATGTGCCACCCGAGCCGGTTGATGATCGACATGAGCAGGTCGATGGTAAACCGCCCGAGATCCGCATTACGGATGCGCGAGAAGTCTGCCGCAGCAATCCCCGTGCGCTCATACGCGGCGCGCACTGTTAGTTGCTCATGGTCGAGCGCCTTGATGATTTCCGCAGCCAGGATAGACTTGACCTGCTCCACGTCAGCGTTCTTGTTCCCGAGGTCCCGGAAGACGTTGCCGGTGCCTCGCACCACTTCCAGCTTCTTACCTCTCATCGCAGCATCTCCTTCAGTCGTTTCAGACGGTCCTTGACCAAATTGATCTCGCGCTTGGGAGGTCTTGATGCCATCCGTCGATTTCTCCTGGAACGCATGCACAACCCAGATTTCCTCGGCGAGATGCATCTCGCAGACAAAAGGCAGCGCGATTTCGAACACGCCCGAGCCGAGGCCATACAGGCCGCCAGCCTGGCCACCGGGTCGGGACTTGCTTTCGGGTCGGCAAGGGCCCGCGGGGTCAACCCTTCGCATGCGTTCAATCGCCGCTTTCGCCTGACCGAACGCATGGGCCTTCAGATCCGCCGATGTTCCACCGAGACGTTCTTGTCCGCGGGCTATGGTGATTTGGCGAAGACGAAGGACTGGCCGGCGACGCGGGCGGTGAAGGACAGCAGCTCGGATTTCTTGTCGCCGGTGGGAAAGAAAACGGTGCCTTCGCGGAACTCCCCGGCTGGAATATCGCTCTTCGGAAGGATCAGGATGGACACCATGGCGCCGGCGCGGAGCTTGCGCGACCCTTCCGCGGCGGCGGCCTGTTTTCGCGCCTGGTAGTAGCCGGTGGCCTGCGGGTTCCTGAACCCGTAGAGGTTGCGCTCATAGGCGCGCACCAGCGACATTACGTCGCCGAAACGCGCCTTGCGCATCACTTCTTCCACCACCAGGCCCTCGGCGGCGCCGGCATACTCGGCCGGCTTCGGCTGCCGCTGATGGCGTCCAGAAACGTGGCGCGCGGTAACGGTGAAGGCCTGTGGCGACACCTGGATAGCCCGCGACGTTCCGTTCGTGACCCAGACGTGGGCGGCGGAGTATTTCAGGATGCTCAACTCGAGCGGCGCGACCATCACCGTAACGCCGTCCTTGCTCAGCATCGAGTATTCCAGGCCGCGATAGGGCACTTCGATGGCCTGGGCCCCGAGAGCGGCTTCCAGCGCCGCCACCACCAATAGCATCAGCACCCATCCTGTTATCCGCATCCGCATTCCGCACTCACTTTAGTACTATTTCCATTTTCGAGCTTCTCTGCTACAGTTTTTTAAGCTGCTTTTGACGGAGACAGTGTCCCCCCTTGAAGCTCTTGAAGGGGAGCCGACCAAGAACTCATCGTTTGTGAAGCTATGACTGAACAACACGGCGTACGGGTAGGAGAGTGGGCAATTCTGGTAGCCGCGGCGCTGCTGTGCGGCGCACCCGCCGCCGTTTCCGCCCAGGCAGTCCCGGCCACCGGCGCCGCGCCGAGCGCGTTACTGCTCTATGACGGCAAGTCGGACCCCACCGGCGAAGGGTACCTCACTTCTCATTTCGTCTCCAACCTGCTTGGACACTTTTACCTGGAGTCGGAGATCCGGCACGTGGACCAGTACCGCCGCGGCGAAATGGCGAAGTACGAAGCCGTGTTTTTCGCCGGCACCACAGCGCGCCCCAAATTCCCCGCCGGCTTTCTCGAGGATGTGGCCGGCACAACGCGGCCGTTCGTCTGGCTGGGCCAGCACGTCGGCGAGCTGCTGGCGCTGCCCGGCGTCGCCGAGCGGCTGGGGTTCTCCTTCATCGGCGAGGACGAGGACTTCGAGTTCGTCACCTACAAGGGCCAGCGGCTGGAGAAGCGCTACCCGGCGCTGAATCTGGTGGCGCTGCTGCCCGGCTCGCGCGCCCGTGTGCACGCCACCACACAGAACTCCAATGGCGTGCTCTATCCCTACGCGATCGAGAGCGGCCCCTTCTGGTATTTCGCCGACGAGCCGCTGTCGAACAACGTCGAGGGCGACCGCTCGCTGGTGCTGGCCGACCTGCTGCATGACATCCTGCGGCGGCCCCACGCGGCCGGCCGCCGGGCCATGGTGCGCATCGAAGACGTCAGCGTGGACCACGACCCGCAGGACCTGCGGGCCATCGCCGACTACCTGTACTCGCAGGGCGTGCCGTTTCAGATCGCGCTGATCCCCGTCTTCCGCGATCCGCAACGCGGCCTCGAGATCCACCTCTCCGACCGCCGCCAGACGGTCGAGGCCATCCGCTACATGGTGTCGAAGGGCGGAAGCGTGGTGATGCACGGCGTCACGCACCAGTACCGGGGCGCCAGCGGCGATGACTTCGAGTTTTGGAACGAATTGGCGGACAGGCCGGTGCCCAACGACAACCAGGCCGGACCGCTCGAGCGCATGCTGGAGCTGGCCTTCCGCGAGTGCTTCAACAACGGCATCTATCCGATTGCCTGGGAGACGCCGCACAACGCGGCGTCGGCCAACACCTACGGCTTTCTGAAGCCTTATTTCAGCGTCTTTCACGAGCGAATCCTGGCCGCGGCGACAGTTTCGGCCGACCAATACGTGCCCTACCCGGTGCGCGACCGTTTCGGCCGCTTCGTCGTGCCGGAAAACCTGGGCTACCTGCCGTTCGGCAAGAGCGACACAGCGCCGATCCTGAACGCCGCCCGCGCCATGCTGTCGGTGCGGGACGGCATCGCCTCGTTTTACTACCACCCGTTCATGCCCCTGAAGCACCTGCGGGAGATCGTCAACGGGATGCGCGGGATGGGTTACCAGTTCATCTCGCTGCGGGAGTTCGCGCCGCGCGTGCAGTTCCGCGAATGGCAGGTGGCGGTGGCCGGCGAGAATGGCGAAGCTGCTCCGGCGCGCGGCAGCAAGATCAGCACCAGCCACCTGCGCCGCGTAGTGCTGGCGCCCGGCGGCGAGGTGCGCGAGGAGATCCTGCCGGCGTCCTCGCTTGAGTCGTCCAGCGGCAGCCGGAAACTTGCGCGCGGAACGGTAGTGGCCTGGGCGCCCGCGCCGGCGCCCGCCGCCGACAACCGGTCGGTGATGACGCGCGCCATCGAGAGCACGCGCGAATGGCTCTACGGGCCGCCCGACCGCTCGCTGGCCCGCGCCCTCCAAACCGAATTGCCGCCGGTGGCGCTGCTGTGGAACCCGGCCGCGGCCGGCGCGGCGCTCGCCGAGCAGCAAGGCTTTGAGGCGGCGCTCGGCGCCTACGGCTATCCCCTCGAGCGCGTCATCTTCCAGGTGCGCGCGGCGCGCCCGTTTGCCGCGGCCGACCGCCTGCTGGTGGCGCCCGCCGCGATTGCGCCACAGCTTTCTCCGCAGCAGCAGGAGATGGCGCTGGCCCACCTGCGCGCCGGCGGACGCCTGCTGCTGGCCGGCCGCAGCCCGCTGGCCGAGCGCCTGGGCGTGGAATTTGCCGGCCGCACCGTCACCGTCAGCCAGGCCAACGATCTGAATTATCCGGAGCGCTTCCTGCGCTGGAACCCGGCGGAAAAGATGGAGCGCTTCGAGCCTCCCGACGGCTACGCGCCGCTGATGCTCGACCCGGAAAGCCGGCAGGTGCTGGCCTTCGGCGCGTCCTTCGGCGCCGGCAAGTACGTCTACCTGGCCGTTCCGCTGGACATGGGCGGCGGTGTAGGCGTAGGCCTCTCCCGCTATCCTTACCTGGCGCACCACCTGCAGGAAGTTTTCAGCGTGCACCCGCGCCTGACGCGCCCGCGCCTGGAAGTTTACTTCGACCCCGGCTACCGCCAGGGCGTGGATCTCACGCGACTCATCAATTCGTGGCGCAAGTCGGGCATCCGCGTCGTCCACGTAGCCGCCTGGCACTTCTATCCCGCCAACAAATGGGAGTTCCCTTACCGAACGTTCATTGACCTGTGCCACCGGTACGGCATCGCCGCCTACGCCTGGTTCGAGCCGCCGATGGTGACCAAGGCTTTCTGGGATGCGCACCCGGAATGGCGCGAAAAAACAGCCAGCGGCGCCGACGGCCAGGTGGGCTGGCGCTACCTGATGAACCTGCGCAACCCGCAGGCGCTGGCCGAAGCGCTGAAGTTCTTCCGCCAGGTGGTGGACTTCGACTGGGACGGCGTCAACATCGCCGAATTGAACTTCGACGCCGGCACGCCGGTGATGGACCCCAGGAAATACGTGCCGATGAACCCGGATGTCCGGGCCGAGTTCGGCGCGCGTCACGGCTTCGACCCCATCGAGCTGTTCAACGCCGCATCGCCGCATTACTGGGAGCGGAACCCCGCGGCGCTGCGGGCCTTCACCGACTACCGCGTCGAGATCATCACCGGCCTGCACCGCGCCTTCCTCGACGAGATGGAAAAGGTGCGCAAGACGCGGGACCTCGAAGTGATGGTCACCATCCTCGACAGCCTGCACAGCAAGCGGCTGCGCTCCGATATCGGCGCCGACTCGAAAGAGATCGTGAAGCTGATGGACCGCTACCAGTTCACGCTGCAGGTGGAGGATCCGGCCGAGTTCTGGGCCACGTCGCCGGAGCGCTACCGCAGGTTCGGGCAAACCTACCTGGATCTGGTGAAAGATCACTCGCGGCTGATGTTCGACGTGAACGTGGTGCCGGATCGCGACGTGCGGCACACCTCGCTGCCTTCGCAGCTCGCCACCGGCGCCGAGTTCGCGCGGCTGCTGGCCGCCGCGGTTGCGCCCACCGGGCGCGCCGCCATTTATTCGGAATCCACCGTCACGCCGCAGGACTGGGAGCTGGCAGCGGCGGTGATGGCCTCCGGGGCGCGCCTGCGCCGGGAGAGCGGCGGCTGGCGGATAGTCTCGCCGTTCGCGGTGGCGGTTCGCGTGCCCACGGAGCACGCCAGCTTTTACCTGGACGGGCGGCCCTGGCCGGTGTTCGAAACCGGCCTGGTGCTGGTGCCCCGCGGCACGCACCTGCTGACCTTCTCCCGTCCCTTCGCCGCGTTTCTGGACTTCGAGCAGCTCGACCTGCGCCTGCGCTCCATCTCCGGTGAATTGCTTTCCGCCGACGCCACCTCGCGCGGCATGATCTTCGATTACTCCTCGCCGGGGCGCTGCCTGGTGGTGTTCAACAAGCAGCCGCACCGCGTGCGCGTGGATGGCCGCGAATGGACCGCGCCGGCGCTTTACGCCCGCGGCGAATGGTCCCTGTCGCTGCCCAGCGGCCGGCACACCGTGGACGTGGTCGCCAACGAGCCGGCCGTGTTCGCGGTGGAATGGACCAGCCTGTTCTTCTCGTCGTTCATCGTCGTTTTTGGAACGCTGAGCTGCGCGAGCATGCTGGGTCTGTGGGCGCTGATCCGGCTGGCCCGCGCGGGACGCGCGCTGCGCCGCCGCCATGTCCGCCCGCTGCCTGAGGCCAGTTCTTGATTGGGCGTGTCGTAGCACAGGCCTTCCTGCCTGTGCTGCTCCTGCTTCTGGCCGTGACCGCATCCGCGCAGAACGGCGACCCGGCCGGCCCGCGCCGCCGCGTTTCCACGCCCGGCGCGCTGCTCGATGATTACGAAACCGTCGAGCCGCGAAGCTTCACTTTCACTTTCGGGGCCGGTTACCTGAAGGTCGCCGACGGCTGGGACCTGTGGGCGCCGTCCAGCGACCTGAGCATCGGCATCACCCCGTGGATGGACGTGAGCATTTACAGCTCTGTCACCAAGGTGGTCTTCGACACCTTCCGCACCACGGCGGTGGGCGACAGTTACATCAACGCCAAGTTCATTGTCCTGCGCGAAGGCGGGCGCCGCCCGGGGATCGCCTTCCAGCCGGTGCTGGAAGTGCTGGGGCGGCCGTCGCTGGCCAACAACTCGCTGGCGCCGGGCAAGGTGAACGCCGCCTTCGGCGGCATCATCGGCAAAAACCTGTGGGAGACGGTGCGCGTCTACAACCACAGCGGGGTTTTTACGCGCGGCATCGTATTCAGCAGCGCGGCGGCCGAGTATACGCGGCTCAGCCGGTTTACGCCGGTGGCTTTCGCCAGCTTCGGCGCCATTACGCGGAACCGCGATCTCACTGCCGGGATGCTGGCCAACGCCAGCCGCCTCGAGCTGGGCGGCACGCTCGGCTTTCGCCTGGCGAAGGACTGGTCGGGATACGTCAGCGTTACCCGCTCGCTCGGGCGGCGTGACTTCAACAGCACCGACATTTCTGCCGGCGGCGCCATCAGCTATACCTGGAGACCATTCGAATAATGCGGAATCTTACAGACGTTTTTGTTACGGCCGCGCTGCTGTTCGCACCATTGTTCGCGTCATTGTTCACGTCGGTGGCCACGGCGGCGCCGCTCGCCTACGTGGTCAACAACGGCTCGCAGGTCATCACGGTCGTAGATATGGGCACGCGCCAGGTCGTGGGCCAGATTAAT